>CAZRTE010000011.1:0-16090 GCA_964602945.1 uncultured Gaiellales bacterium | reverse complement strand
CCCCCCGGTCCGCGCTGTCCGGCTAGCGCGGGGCTATGCGCGCTGCTCTCCCCCCGGCCGACCTAGAGGTGCTTGCTCATCGCGACGGCCTGCTCCTCGTAGCCGAGCGACCGGTAGAGGCCGCGGGCCACGGCGTTGCCTCCGAACACGTTCAGCGCGATCCGGTCGATTCCGCGGTCTCGCGCCTCCGCCTCGGCGAGGGTCATCGCGGCCCTGCCGTGGCCCCGGCCGCGGTGGGCCTCGTCGACGTAGAGCTCGTAGACGAACAGTCTGCGGTGAGGGCCGTCGTCGCGCTCCGCCAGCCACAGGGTGCCCGACCGGCTGCCCGTCCGCCTCGATGACGTGGACGAATTGCTCGGTCGACGGGCGCCCGCCGGGAAACAGCCGTGCGGTGTCCTCGGCGGCTTTCGTCGCAGCCTGCTCCGGCGAGAGCCCGCCGTGTCGCACCATGTCCTCCGCATAGCTGCCGCGCAGCCGTGGCAGCCAGGCGACGAACTCGTCGTCCCGCATCGGCCGCAGGCGCACGCTCACCGGCGGAAGCTCGCCGTGGCTTCGTCCCACGACGAGGTGCCGCCCTCGAGCACCGGCCGCGCCGCCAGGCCGGCAGCCTGGAGCACGCTCGCGGCGACCGCGGCGCGGGGGCCGCTCTCGCAGATCGTCACGATCGGGCGGCCGTCGAGCAGGCCGCTCTCGGCGGCGGCGCGAACCGCCCGGTAGGGGAGGTTCCTCGAGCCGGGGATGGAGCCGCCGTTCAGCTCGTCCTCCTCCCGCACGTCGAGTAGCTCGATCGCGTCGTCGGCGAGCAGCCGCTCGAGCTCGTCCAGCGAGACCGGCTCGAGCGTCCCGGAGCCGCCGCCCTCCTGCCAGCCGGCGACTCCGAACAGGCCGACCGCGTGCAGAGCCCGCGCCGCCTGCCCGGCCTCCGTCTCGTCGCGGGCCTGGAGGACGAGCGGCCGCTCGGGCAGGACGAACGCCGCCTTCGTGGCGAAGCTCGAGCCCGAGACGGGGATCCCGACGGCCCCCGGGGTGTGGCCCGCCGCGAACTCCTCGGTCGGCCGCACGTCGAGCACGACGGCTTGGTCCGGCACCGAGTCGAGGGGTTCGAGCGGCGGTTGCGCGCCGAGATGGTCGCCTCGGTTGAGCTCGACGATCCGCTCCATGTTCGGCGGCCGCGGCGGCTGTGGTCCGAGCGCCGCCGAGAGGAAGTCGTCCAGCTCACCCCGCAACGCCGGATTGAAGCGCCGCTCGAAGCCGATCGTCGTCGACGCCTTCGAGCTCATCGCCGTGCCGCAGAGCGAGCCGGCGACGTGGCCGGGGAAGACCTCGACGCCGTCGCCGAGCGCCACGAGGCGGCGGAGGCTGTGGAACATGCCCTCGGCGCCTTCGCGAGCCTCGACGGCGAGGTCGGGACGCCCGGCGTCGCCGACGAAGAGCGAGTCTCCGGTCAGGACGAGCCACGGCTCCTCGCCGCGGGAGCGGTCGATCACGGCGAAACAGCAGTGCTCCGGCCGGTGGCCGGGCGTGTGGATCGTGCGGAGGACGACGTCCCCGACCTCCACCTCGGTGCCGTCCTCGAGCGCGTCGTGCGCGAAGGCCGCTCCGGCCGCCGAGTGGATGCGCACCGGGATGCCGTGCTCGAGCGCGAGCCGGCCGTGCCCGGACACGTGGTCGGCGTGCGTGTGCGTCTCGAGAGCTGCGACGAGCCGGACGCCGCGCCGCTCCGCCTCCGCGAGCAGCGGCTCGATCGCGTACGGCGGATCGACCACGACCGCGACTCCCGCCTGCTCGTCGCCGACGAGGTACGAAGCGCAGCCGAGGTCGTCGTCGAGGAGCTGCCTGAACAGCATCGGGCGACGGTACCAGGCGGCTACGAGCGCGCCGGCGCCTCGTCCCGAGCGTGCTCCTCGTCGAGCAGCCGCACGACGAACCAGCCGATCGTGAGCAGGAAGACGAGCGTCTGCTCCGCGTTCATGAGGATCCCGCCGAGGTTCTGGTCGCTCACCGGCGAGAGCCCCCAGAGCCGGGGCGCGTGCTCGTAGAACGAGTAGAAGGGGGTGCTCGAGAAGATGTAGGCCAGGCCGAGGAAGGACGAGCCGACGAAGGCGACCGCGAGGTAGGCGAGGCCGGTCGCCGGTACGAGCCGCCCGCTCACGATCGGCCACCAGAACAGGAGCCCGGCGGCGATGAGGATCCCGTGCTCGATGTTCAGCCCCCAGCCGGTCCGCAGCGCCCAGTCGTAGAAGAAGGCGAGGTGCGTGCCGTACCAGGCGGCGAGCCAGAGCGGCAGGATCCAGCGCAGGCGCAGCCGGTCCGGCCCGAGGCGACCGACCACCTGTCGCATGTGCGGCGTCAGCCCGAGCACGACGAGGAGCGGCGCCACGTCTGCGATGAGCGCGTTCTGGAGCAGGTGCATGAGCAGGAGGTAGTGGTCGGAGATCGTCTCGAGCGGAGAGTTCAGCGAGGCCGCGACGAGGAACAAGCCCGAGGCGAAGGCGGTCAGGCGCCACCACGGCGGCGACTCGTGCCGGACGGCACGCCAGTAGAGGAGCCCGGCGAGCGCCGACACGGCGAGGAAGAAGGGCTCGAAGCTGAACGAGGGCGGGGGCGGAGTCACGTCGTGGAGGCGGCGAGGCGGGCTGCGCGGCCGCGGCGCCGGCGCGGGAGCAGGAGCAGCGCGACGCAGGTGCCGAGCGTCGCGAGCTGCTCGACCATCATCACGATCCCGGAGAGCTGCTGGTCGGTGAGCGCCGAGATTCCGTACGCGCCGTGGTACCAGGGGTAGAGCGGCGTGAAGGAGAAGACGAGCACGTCGCTGAGGATCAGCCCGGACGCGAACATCGCGGTCGCGAGCGCCACCCGGCCGCCGACGCTCAGCCGGCGGTGCGAGCCGGGGTCGACGAGCAGCGTCCAGAGGAGCGTGCCGAAGATCATCCAGCAGACGTGCTCGAAGTTGTGGAGGTTCTCGTGCGCGAGCGCGAGGTCGTAGACGTAGGGGACGTGCCAGAAGGCGAGGTTCGCCGCCCAGAGGCCGAAGGCGACGCGCGGCCGCAGCAGCGTGCTGAGGGCTCCCCGGATGCGTCGGCTGCGTGCGAGCGGCGCGAGCAGCCCGGCGGGGAGGAGGAAGACGAGCAGCGGCCCGCGCACGGCCGTGACCATGAGCGCCGGGCCGAGGTCGCCGATCAGGACGTGCTGGCCCATGTGGGCGGAGAGGAGGTCGTCGTCGGCGATCCGGTCGAGCGGCCCGACGAGGGCGAAGACGGTGACGGCGAGGCCGGCCGCGAAGAGCGCGACGCGGTCCCAGCCGGCGAGGTCGGCGCGGCCGCGGCGCCGCAGCCGCACGACGGCCTGGGCGAAGAGAAGCGCTACGAGCGCGGCGACGACCACCGGAGCCACGTCCTCGATTGTGCCTGGGATCTGCGAGGATGTCGGCGACACTCGCGAGGAGGGGCGACGATGAAGGCTCTGATCAGCGTGGCAGCCGCGATTGCGGCGCTCGGGACGGCAACGGCGGCGTGGGCGATCACGAACGGCCAACCCGACGGAAACGGCCACCCCGAGGTCGGAGCCCTGCTTGCGCAGCAGGCCTACTCGGACGGCACCTGGGAGGAGTGCTCCGGGACGCTGATCGCGCCGACGGTCTTCCTCACTGCGGCGCACTGCTACGAGGGCGTCAGCCGCGTCTTCGTCACGTTCGCCTCGACCTACGTGGCGGGGACGAGCACGACGTACGAGGGAACCTGGCACGGCGATCCGCGGTACAGCCAGAAGCAGAACGACCCGAACGACCTCGCGGTCGTCGTCCTCGACGAGGCGCCGGACATCACGCCGGCGCAGCTGCCTGCCGCCGGCTCGCTGAGCAAGCTGCCGAAGGGCCAGCAGTTCACCTCCGTCGGCTACGGCGGCCAGTCGGTCACCAACGGGCCCGGCGGCAAGACGATCCACTACGAGGACGTTCGCTACGTCGCGGTCGGGACGCTGAACGCGACGACGCCCGCGTGGCTGAGGATCTCGCAGAACGCCGCGCACGGCGACGGTGGCACGTGTTACGGCGACTCGGGCGGTCCGAACTTCCTCGGTGCAGGCGACAGCGAGACGGACATCGTCGCCGGGACGACGATCTCCGGCGACGCGTGGTGCCGCTCGACGAACGTCGACTACCGCCTCGACACGCCCTCTGCGCGCTGGTTCCTCGGGCAGTACGTGGCGCTGCCGTAGCCGCGGCTACAGCCCGAGGTGCCGCGCGATCACCATGCGCTGCACCTCGTTCGTGCCCTCGCCGATCTCGAGGATCTTCTGGTCGCGGTAGAGGCGCGAGATCGCGAACTCGTCGGTGAAGCCGTAGCCGCCGTGGATCTGGAGCGCGGAGTTCACGGCCCGGTTCGAGAGGAGGCCGGTGTAGAGCTTCGCCTGCGCCGCCGCGAGGGCGAACGGCTTCCCCTGGTCCTTGAGCCAGGCGGCGCGGTAGACGAGCTGGCGACCCGCCTCGATCTCCGTCGCCATGTCGGCGAGCTGGAACTGGATCGCCTGGAACTTCGCGATCGGCTTCCCGAACTGCTGCCGCTCGCGCGCATACGCGACCGCGAGGTCGTAGGCGCCCTGGGCGAGTCCGACTCCCATCGCCGCAACCGAGATCCGGCCGCCGTCGAGGATCTCCAGGAACTGGTTGAAGCCCTGCCCGCGCGTCCCGAGCAGGTTCCCCTCCGGCACGGCACAGCTGCGGAACGACAGCTCGCGCGTGTCCGAGGCACGCCAGCCGAGCTTGTGCAGCGGCGGCGAGATCTCGTAGCCGGGCGTCCCGTTCGGGACGATGAGGTTCGAGATCTCGGCGTCTCCCGTCAGGGCCGTGATCGACACGCAGGCGCTGATGTCGGTGCCTGCGTTCGTGATGAAGATCTTCGAGCCGTCGATCACCCACTGCCCGTCGCGCAGCTCCGCCTTCGTCCGCGTCGCGCCGGCGTCGGAGCCCGCATCCGGCTCGGTCAGGCCGAAGGCGGCGAGGCCCTCGCCCGAGGCGAGCCGCGGCAGCCACTCCCGCTTCTGCTCCTCGCTGCCGAAGAGGAGGATCGGCATCGTGCCGAGCGAGGTGTGGGCGGCGACCGTGATCGCGACGGAGGAGTCGATCCGCGTCAGCTCCTCGACCGCGACGGCGTAGGAGACGGTGTCGCCGCCGGCACCGCCGTACTCCTCCGGCACCGGCAGTCCCATCAGCCCCAGCTCGGCGAGCTCGGCGACGATCTCGTACGGGAAGCGGGCGTCGCGGTCGAGCTCCTCCGCGACCGGCGCGACCTTCGTCTCCGCGAACTCGCGGACGGTGCGCCGGATCAGGTCCTGTTCGTCGCTGAGCGCGAAGTTCACGCGAGGAGGCGGCCGAGCTCCGCGATGAGGCGGACGCCCCAGCCGGTGCCGCCCGGCGAGCGCAGGTAGTCGCCGCGGCTGCGGTCGAGGAACGCGGGGCCGGCCATGTCCACGTGCGCCCAGGGGCCGTCGCCTGCGAACTCCTGCAGGAACTCGGCCGCGAGCGCAGGCCCGGCCTGGCGCAGCGTCGAGCCGTTCTTCATGTCCGCGTAGGCGGAGTCGATGTAGCGCCGGAAGCGCGGATGGAGCGGGAACGGCCAGACGAGGTCGCCGCTGCGGGCGCCGGCCTCCACGATCCGGTCACGCCACTCGTCGTCGTTGGCGAAGACGCCGGAGTAGAGGTCGCCGAGCGCGAGCACCATCGCCCCCGTCAGCGTCGCGAGGTCGAGCACGTGCGTCGCTCCCTCGCGGCGGACGTACCAGAGCGCGTCGGCGAGCACGAGGCGTCCCTCGGCGTCGGTGTTGATGATCTCGATCGTCTTGCCGTTCGCCGCGCGGAGGATGTCGCCGGGCCGGAAGGCGCCTCCGCCCGGGAGGTTCTCGGCTGCGGCGAGCACGGCGATCGCGCGGACGGGAGTGCCGAGCGCGGCGAGCGCCCCGATCCCGTGCAGCGTGCCGGCGCCGCCCGACATGTCGCCCTTCATGTCCTCCATGCCGCGCGACGGCTTGATCGAGATGCCGCCGGCGTCGAACGTGATCGACTTGCCGACGATCCCGAGCAGGAGGTCGCTGTCGGCGGGGTCGGGCGGCTCGTAGCGGAGGACGACGAGCCGCGGCTCGTTGCGGCTGCCCTGGCCGACGGCGAGGAGCGCGCCCATCCCGAGCTCGCGCATCTCCTCCGGGCCGAGCGACTCGACGGTCAGGTGCTCGTGCTCGGCGGCCAGCTCGCGTGCCTGCTCGGCGAGCGCCTCCGGCGTCAGCTCGTTCGGCGGCATGTTCTGGAGGTCGCGGGCCCGGTTCGCCCGCTCCGCCACGAGCGCGGCGCGCTCGACCGCCTGCCGCAGCTCCGGCTCGTCCTCGTGGCCCACGACGATCGTCGCCGGCGCCCGCGTCTCGTTCTTCGCCTTCCAGCGGCCGGGCGAGTAGCCGCCGAGGATCGTGCCCTCGACGAGCGCCGCCGCCTGCTGCGGCAGCGGCACCGGCAGCGACTCGTCCAGCAGCCAGACGAGCGTTCCGCCGACGCGGGAGAGGGCCTGCGCCGCAGCTGCGCCCGCCGACCGCAGCGCGTCGGCGTCGACCTTGTCGCGGTCGCCGACCCCCGCGGCCACCAGACGCGGCGCCTGGAGCTCGCCGTCGAGATGGAGGAGGACGGTCTCGCCGCGGTCGCCGCGCAGGTCACCCGTCTCGACCAGGCGCGCCAGCCGGCCGCCGAGCTTCTCCTCGACGATCCGGGCGCCTTCACCGCCGAGCGGCGTGGCTACGGGCAGCGCGATTGCATCCGCCTCCGCCTGGCCCGGGAGCGCGATCTCCACGTTCGGCATGCCGGCGCGATGCTATCGGCCGCGGCGTAGACTCGGCTGCGAGAACCCGAGAAGGAGCGAACCAGATGGCAGCCAGCGTGCAGGAGTTCTTCGAGTCGCTTCCCTCCCGCGCCGACACGACGAAGACGGCCGGGATGAACAACTCCTACGCCTTCGACATCGAGGGCGCGGGGCAATGGACCGTCAAGGTCACGGATGGCAGCGTCACCGTCGACGAGGGCCTCGAGGAAGCCGACGCCACGATCAGCACCTCGCAGGAGGTCTTCGAGAAGATCGTCGCGGGCGAGCAGAACCCGACGAGCGCCTACATGACCGGCAAGCTCAAGCTCAAGGGCGACATGGGCGCCGCCATGAAGCTCCAGAAGCTCTTTTAGCTCGCGAAGCCTGCGGCTTCGCTCGCTGAGTAACGGAACTCCGCGAACGGGAGAGCGCGGTCTCCCGTTCGCTCCGTGCTGTCTGTCTTGAGGTTGTTTGGATGGGAGGCCTGCCTGGTGTGCTCGCGCGCGGCTGAGGCCGGCGCGAGCACGGTGCGGCCTCCGCGTAGGCGTTTCCGCCTACGCTCCGGCCCACGGCGCCGAAGCGGGGTGAAGCGTTCGACCCCTACCCCGGCGCGACAGCGGCGGCGTAACCCCGGGTTACGACGCCGCCGAAACTGTCGCGGGCGGGCACGCCGCCACAAGGTGGCCTGCCCCCACGCGACACAGGCACAGCGCCCGAACCCACCGGGCCCAAGCAAGCCCTGACAGGACGGAGCCGGCCGGAGACCGCGCTCTCCGGCCGGCGCAGTTCCTTCAAGAGCGAGCGAAAGCGCAGCTTTCGCGAGCTAGCGGAAGGCGATTTCCGCCGAGAGGCAGACGCGGCGGTAGCCGATCCGCTCGTAGATCGCGTTCGAGGTCGGGTTCGCGAGGTCGGTGAAGAGGAAGCAGAAGCGGCGGCCGCCGTCGAAGAGGCGGCCGTCGAGCAGCCGTTGCGAGAGCTCCGCCGTGACCGCGGTCGCGTAGCCGCGGCCGCGCAGCTCCGGCGGCGTGTAAACGGGCCCGATCCGGATCCCGTTCGGCGTCGGGCCGCCCCAGCCGGCGAGCGAGACGACCTCGCCGCCTTCCTCCCAGAGCAGGATCCCGGCCGACGCCGACGACAGGCGGTGGTCGGCAGCCCGCCATGCGCGGTCCCGGCCGGGGCCGCCCTCGTGTACCGCCTCGTCCGCGAACGCGCGGAGCCAGCGGACGACGAGCTCCCGGTCGTGCGGGCCCGCGACGCGCAGGCCGCCCGACGGCAGTGGCGGCGGCACGACCTCGTCGAGCACGTAGATTCCCTGCTCCATCGAGCGCCGCGGCCGGTGCCCGGTGCGGGCGGAGTAGAGCTCCGCGAACTGCTCGACCTCGGGCACGGCTCCGTTCACTCCCGGCAGCGATTCGCTCGCGAGCGCGTCGGCAAGCGCGGCGAGCGCTGCGTCCGAGACCGGCCGGGCGAGGATCAGGTTGAACGGCGGCGTCCGGAGCGCCGCCGCCACGGGGCGGCCGCCCTCGCGCACGAGCCAGAGCCGGTACTCGTCGTAGAGGCCGTCGCGGATGTTGCCGGCGATGCCGAGGACGAGGTTGTGCCGCGCCTCGTCGGCGAGCAGCAGCGGCTCTGCCTGCCGCAGGAACGCGCCGGCGTCGGGGACGAGCGAGACGTCCATCACTCGTCGAGCTCGACGAGAACCGTGCCGCCGGCGACGCGGTCGCCCTCCGCCACGTGCACCGCCCGGACGGTGGCGTCGTAGGGCGAGACGAGCGGCGTCTCCATCTTCATCGCCTCGAGCACGACGAGCGGCTGCCGGGCGGCCACCTCGGTGCCGGGCCCGACGAGGACACGGATCACGGTGCCGGGCATCGGAGCCGCGACGCTCGACTGCTCGTGGGCACCGCCGGCGTGACTGCCCGCCGCGGCCTCCACGTCGGGCGCGGGCCGTGGCGCCGGTGCCGGGAGGTTGAGGCGCCACGCATCTCCCCATGCCCGTGCGGGAGCCGCTGCCGGAGGCTCCGACAGCGGCGGATGCTCGGCGAGGAACGCCGTCGTGACGCGGCCGGCGCGGACGAGCGGGTGCGAGACGAGCCAGCGGAGGAAGGGGAGGTTCGTCGTCACGCCGCCGACCTCCGTCTCGCGCAGCGCGCGCGCCAGCCGGTCGAGTGCCTCCTCTCGCGTGTCGCCTGCGGCGATGAGCTTCGCGATCATCGGGTCGTAGGCGGTGCCGATCTCGTCCCCTTCGCGGACGCCGGAGTCGACCCGGACCCCCTCCGGCAGCCGCAGCCGCTCCAGCCGGCCGGCCTGGGGGAGGAAGGTCCGCGGATCTTCGGCGTACAGCCGCACCTCGACCGCCGAACCGTGCAAGTAACAGTCTGTTACTTGCGAGGAGAGGGCTGCTCCCGCGGCAACCCGCAGCTGCTCGCGCACGATGTCGACGCCCGTGACGAGCTCGGTGACGGGGTGCTCGACCTGGATCCGGGCGTTGAGCTCGAGGAACCAGAAGTCGCGGCCGTCGAGGACGAACTCGGCGGTGCCGGCGCTCTCGTAGCCGATCGCGCGCGCGAACGAGACCGCGGCGTCGCTCATCCGTGCCCGCAGCTCCGGGTCGAGCGCGGGCGAGGGGCTCTCCTCGAGCACCTTCTGGTGGCGGCGCTGGATCGAGCAGTCGCGCTCGCCGAGCGCCGCGACGTTGCCGTGCCGGTCGGCGAGGATCTGGATCTCGACGTGCCGCGGCCGCTCGAGGTACCGCTCGCAGAAGACCGTCTCGTCGCCGAATGCCGCCGCCGCCTCCCGCCGTGCGGCCGCGAGCGACTCCTCGAGCTCCGCGGGCGTGCGCACGACGCGCATGCCGCGGCCGCCACCGCCTGCCGCCGCCTTGACGAGGAGCGGGAAGCCGAGCTCCTCGGGCGCTCCGCTCGGCAGGACGGGAACGCCCGCCGCGCGGGCCGTCTCCTTCGCCGCGAGCTTGTCCCCGCCGGCGCGCAGCGCCGCCGGCGGTGGGCCGATCCAGGTCAGGCCCGCCTCGAGCACCGCTTCGGCGAGCTCGGCGCTCTCGGCGAGGAAGCCGTAGCCGGGGTGGACGGCGTCGGCCCCGGCCTCCCGTGCCGCGCGGACGTGCTCGCCGGGGTCGAGGTACGAGGAGATCTCGACGAGCGCGTCCGCCGACTCCGCGTGCAGCGCACCGCGGTCGTCGGGCGCGGCCACGGCGACCGTCTCCAGACCCTCCTCGCGGCAGGCCCGGAAGACGCGCAGTGCGATCTCCCCCCGGTTGGCGACGAGCACGCGGCGCATCGCGCGAGAGTCTAGGCCCGAGCCGCGCCGTCCGGCCCCGGGTCGCCCGCCAGATCGCACGCTACTCTGCCCGTTTGACGTGACCGGGAGGTGGAAGGCCGTCGCCGTGCCGATGAGGTCGGGGTTTGCCTTGGCAGCGTTGCTCGCGGCCGCTGTCGCGGCCGTCGCCGCCGCTCCCGCGCGCGCGGGAACCGCGCTCGTCGTCACCGGGCACGGCTGGGGGCACGGCGTCGGCCTGAGCCAGTGGGGCGCGTACGGCTACGCGCGGCACGGCTGGAGCTACCGCCACATCCTGCGGCACTACTACCCGGGCACCCAGCTCGGGCACGCGGGCGAGCCGTACGTGCGGGTCCTGCTCGTGCAGAACGCCAAGGTCGCCACGATCGGCTGCGCCGCCGAGCTCAAGGTCGGCACCGGCAGGCACTTCGTGCGACTGCCGGCGGGACGCTACGGCGTCGGGCCGCGGCTCGTCCTGCCCGTGCGCGCGCACGGACGCAGCCGTCCCCTCGGGCGGGTCGCGGTCTTCGCCTGCGGCAAGGCCCCGCTGACCCTCGACGGGCGCGCCTACCACGGCAACCTCGTCGTCCGCAGCAACGGGAGAACGCTCTCCGTCGTGAACGGTCTCCGGCTCGACACGTACGTGCGCGGAGTCGTGCCGAGCGAGTCGCCCTCCCACTGGCCGCTCGCCGCGCTCGAGGCGCAGGCGGTGGCCGCCCGCTCGTACGCCGTCTCGGAGCTGCGGCCGGACGCGCAGTACGACCTGCTCCCCGACACGCGCGACCAGGTCTACGGCGGGGTCGCGGCGGAGCGCCCGCGCTCCGACAGGGCCGTCTACGCGACGCGCGGCAAGGTGCTGATGTGGAACGGGCAGGTCGCGCGCACCTACTACTCCTCGAGCTCGGGCGGTCGCACGGAGGCCGTGCAGGATGCGTGGCCGGGCTCGTCGCCGGTGCCGTACCTGCGCTCCGTGCCCGATCCGTACGACCTCTACTCGCCCCACCACACGTGGGGGCCGTTCGCGCTGTCCCCCTCCGTGCTCGCCTCGCGCCTCGGGCTCGGCAGCTCCGTCGTGTCGGTGCGCGTGCGGAGGGATCCGAGCTGGCGCGTGGCGTCGGTCCTCTTCCGGCTCGCCTCGGGCGCCGTCGCGACACGCAGCGGGGAGCAGGTGGAGCGTGCCCTCCACCTCCGCTCGACGTGGTTCTCGATCGGCCGGCTGAGCCTCCGGGCGAGCCGGACGCGCGTCCTCTACGGCAGCCAGGTGAACGTGGTCGCGCGCACGGCCGGCGCGAAGGACGCGATCCTCCAGCAGCAGAACGCACACGGCTGGTGGCGGACGGTGCGGCACGTGCAGCAGGGCGTCGCCCGCGTGACCGTGGCACCGCGGGCGAGCACCCGCTTCCGGGTCGTGTTGCGCGGGGCGAGCGGCGCGAGCGGGGCGAGCGTCACGGTCGCGGTTGCGCCGCGGCTGCAGGTGCGGCTCCTGGGACCGAGGCTGCTGGCGGGCAACGTCGTGCCGCGGACGAGCGCCCCGATCACGGTCTGGCGCCGTGTGCGCAGCGGCTGGAGGCTCGTCTCACGGCCGCGGCTGACCGGGCAGGGCGCGTTCCACACGCCGCTGCGCATCCGGCCCGGCCGCTACAAGGTCGCCGTCGGAGCCGGCGGGACGCTCACCTCGACGCACACCCAGCTGCGCGTCACGCGCCGGCAGCTCGGGGCGCTGCGCCGCTAGCTCGGTGTCGTGAAGCGGCATCCGGCGCTCGTTCCGCTCTCGCACGACCACCACGCGACGCTCGTACAGGCGCGCGACCTGCGGCGGGCTGCGGACGGAGACGCGGGAGCGCGGCGCGCGGCGGCCGACCGCTTCCTGCGGCACTTCGGCCTTCACGTCGTCCGCCATTTCCGCGAGGAGGAGGAGCTCGTCTTTCCGCTCCTGCCGCTCCAGCCGCCGGAGCTCGAGCGGGTGCTCGTCCAGCATCAGCGGATCCGCGCGCTCGCCCGGAGTCTCCGTGCCGATCCCGCCGCCGGGGTGCTGGCGGAGCTCGGGGCCCTGCTCGACGAGCACATCCGGCTCGAGGAGCGGATCGTCTTCGAGCTCGTCCAGGAGCATGTTCCGGAGGCGGAGCTCGGCGCGATCCGGCTCGCGCCGCGCGACGAGCAGCCGGAGCCCCGCGGACCGGTCTGGGGCGCGGCGAGCGACGACCTGAACGCGACGCTGCTCGTCTGGCCGCCGGGGGAGGGCCCCGCCGGGCACGTGAACGAGCACCGGGACGTCCTCTACGTCGTCCTCGCCGGAGCGGCGCTTCTCGAGATCGACGGCGAGTCGCGTGAGGTGCGCGAGGGCGAGGCGCTCGTCGTCGAGAAGGGCACGCACCGGTCCCTCGTCGCCGGGGCCGAGGGCGTCCGCTACCTGACCGCGCACCTACGGCGCGGTGGCCTCGAGCTGAAGCGGTTCTGAGCTCCGCGCCCGGCCGCGGTTCCAGTCGAAGGCCCGCGCGCCGAGGTAGGCCGCGAACGAGAGCGCGCTGATGAAGAAGCTCGTCGGCCACGGCTTCGCGAGCGAGAGCAGGATGCCGCCCTCCGTCGAGGCGAGTGCGATGGCGATGCTGAGCACGAGCGCGAGCGTCGGCCTCCCGGTCAGCCGCTGCGCGGCCGCGGCCGGCGTGATCACGAGCGTGAGCACGAGCAGGACGCCGACGACCTGGATCGCCTCCGCCGTCGTCAGGGCGAGCAGGAGGAAGATCGCCACCGAGAGCGTGCGCACCGGCACGCCCCGCGCGGCCGCGATCTCGGGGTCGACGCTCGAGAAGAGCAGCGGCCGGTAGAGGACCGCGATCCCGGCGACGACGATCGCCGCGACGATCGCGAGGTCGCGGAGCTGCGCATCCGAGACCCCCACGATGCTGCCGAAGAGGAGGTTCGTGGCCTCGGTCGCGTAGCCCTGGTAGAGGGAGAGGAAGAGGACGCCGACGCCGAGGCCGAAGGCGAGCACGGCGCCGATCGCGCTGTCCCGCTCCCGCCCGCGCAGGGAGAGGAGGCCGAGGACGAGGCCGACGAGGAGCGAGCCGACGAGCATGCCGAGCACGGCGTCGAGGCCGACCACGAGGGCGCCGGCCGCGCCGGTGAAGCCGAGCTCCGAGATCGCGTGCACGGCGAAGCTCATGCCGCGGGCGACGACGAAGACGCCGATCGCGCCCGAGACGACGGCGACGACGGCTCCGGCCCAGAGCGCCGTGTGGACGAAGTGCTCGGCGAGGAGCTGCGTGAACATCAGTGCTCGTGCTCCTCGCCGACGTGGTGGACGTGCTGGTCCTCGGGCGTGCCGACGACGACGACGCGGCCGCGCACGCGGAGGACGTCGACCTCGGTGCCGTAGAGGCGCGAGAGGGTGCCCGAGGTCAGCACCTCGTCCGGCATGCCGATCGCCCAGCGTCCCGGCGCCAGGTACAGCACGCGGTCGACGCTGCGCAGGACGGGGTTGACGTCGTGGGTGACGAAGACGACGGGCGTGCCCGCGCTGCGTCGCCGCCTGTCGAGGAGGTCGACGACGCCGCGCTGATGGGCGAGGTCGAGCGAGAGGAGCGGCTCGTCCGCGAGCAGGAGCACGGGATCGGAGACGAGCGCCTGGGCGACGCGCAGCCGCTGCTGCTCGCCGCCGGAGAGCCGCCCGAGAGGCGCGTCCGCATATCCCGTCGCCCCGACCTGGGCGAGGGCCTGCTCGACCCGCTCGCGGTCGGCGGCGCCGAGGCGCCCGAAGCCCCAGCGGTGGCCGTCGACGCCGAGGCGGACGAGGTCGCGGCCGCGCAGCGGGGTGTCGCGGTCGAAGACGCGCTGCTGCGGCACGTAGCCGATCCGTCCGCAGCGCTCGCGGGGCGGGCAGCTGTCGATCGAGACCCGGCCGGCGGTGGGGGAGAGGAGCCCGAGCAGGATCCGGACGAGCGACGTCTTGCCGGTTCCGTTCGGGCCGAGGACGGCGAGGAGCTCGCCGCGCTCGAGCTCGAAGCTCAGGTCTTCGAACAGCGTGCGCTCGCCGAACCGGAGCGCGAGGCCCTCTGCGGAGACGACGCTCATCGCGCGAGGACGGAGGCGAGGGCGCGGGCCTGGCCGAGCTGCCACTGCTGGAAGGTCAGGTGCGGCGGCAGCGTCTCGCTCACCCCGACGACGCCGATCCCCGCCTGCCGCGCCGCGGCCGCGAGCTGCTCCGTGATGGGGGAGACGGTCTGGTCGTTGTAGAGGAGGGCGCGGATGCGGTGCTGGGCGACGAGCGCGTTCATCGCCGAGACCGCTGCGGCCGCCGGCTCGCTCCCGTCCTGGATCGCCCGCGTGAACGCCTCGGGCGCGAGGTTGCGGAGGCCCGCCGCGGCGAGCAGGTAGGCGGGGACCGGCTCGGTGTACGCCACGGGCGCACCGCCGAAGCGGGCACGAATCCGGGCGATCTCGGCACGCAGGGGCTCGAGCGACCGCTCGAAGCGCCGGGCACCGCTGCGGTAGGCGGCGGCGTGGGACGGGTCGGCCCGGGCGAAGGCGGCCGCGATCCCGGCCGCGATCCGGCCGAGCCTCGGCACGTCGTACCAGAGGTGCGGGTTTGCGTCGGCTCCCTGGACTCCGAGGAGGTCGGCGATCGTGACCACGATCCGGTTCTGCGCCGGCGCGGCCTTCTCGAGCTTCGTCATGAAGTCGTCGTAGCCGAGGCCGTTCTGGATCACGACCCGCGCGCGAGAGACCGCCAGGCCGTTCGCCGTCCCGGGCTCGAACAGGTGCGGGTCGGCGTTCGGGTCGGTGAGGATCGAGGTGACGGAGACGTACCGGCCGCCGATCTGGGAGGCGATGTCGCCGTAGGCGTTCTCCGCGGCGACGACGTCGAGCTTGCCCGTCGCGTGGGTCGAGCCGCCGCCGCAGGCGGACAGGGGCACGGCCGTCGCCACGATGAGGGCGATAACGATAACGGTTCTCATTCCCACTGTTGGCTATGATAGTGGCCGTGAGCAAGGCGGCGCAAGACCTCCGAGGGTTGCTCGAGCGCAGGGGCGTGCGGGCGACGCCGCGGCGGCTGGAGGTGCTCTCCGAGCTCGCCCGGGAGCGCGACGACGTGACGGCGCAGGAGCTGTGGAGTCGGCTACGCGAGCGCGACTCGCGCACCGGACTCGCCACCGTGTACCGGACGCTCGGGCTGCTCAGCGAGAAGGGCGTCGTCGACGTCCTCTCCCATCACGGCGGCGAGCAGTGCTACCGGCTCTGCAGCGACTCGCACCACCACCACCTCTACTGCGAGGGCTGCCACCGCGTGGTCGAGGTGGAGGGGAGCGATCTCGTCGGCGACTGGGTCGACTCGGTCGCGGGCCGGCACGGCTTCGTGGCGACGCACCACCGCCTCGAGATCACGGGCCTCTGCCCCGACTGCCGCTAGGGCAGCCGCCGCGGTTCCCGGACTCGATCTGAGTCGGAGACGACGGCGAGGCCCCGCTGGGGCCCCGCCGAAGGTCGTTCGATCGACGCTGCAGTGAACGGCCGACTAGTGGATGTCGTTCACCACTCCGGCGTCGATCGTGTAGTCCTGGTTCCCCTGGTCGCTGAAGGAGAAGAGGTACGTCCCCGGCAGCAGTTCCATGCCGCTGGTGAACGTCTTCCAGCCGTTGGCGTAGTACTCCAGCGCGTTGCCGCTGTCCGAGATCACCTCGCCGGTCTGGAAGGTGACGTCCTGGCTGGTGCCGGAGATCGAGGCGTTCTGGGTCTCGGTGGCTCCGCCGTAGGCCATCTTGAACTGGTATGCGACGGGTAGTAGTTCGATGCTGATGCTGCCGCCGGTGGCCGGTCCGATCGTGTGCCAGCCGTTTGCGTAGTAGGAGGCGGTGCCGTCGGAGAGCGGATCGCCGTTGTGGTCGTTGAGTTGGACCGTGACGTCGGTGGTCTGGAAGGTGACGTCCTGGCTGGTGCCGGAGATCGAGGCGTTCTGGGTCTCG
>CAZRTE010000010.1:15341-46417 GCA_964602945.1 uncultured Gaiellales bacterium | reverse complement strand
GGCCGGCGCGAGCACGGTGCGGCCTCCGCGTACGCTCGCGCGTACGCTCCGGCCCTTCGCGCAGGGTGTGGTTGAAGCGTTCAACCCCCTGTTGGCGCTTGGGTGGCGGCGTGACCCACCGCCTCCGACGCCGCCGACGCTGTCGCGTGTTGAGACCGGCCGCGCGAGCCGGGCGCGAGCGCCGCGAGGTCGTCGAAGACGGCTGCCGGATACCCGGGCCGCGCGCGGTCGTACAGATCGGCCACCGAGCCGAACGTCGTCCGCAGCCGCTCCCGGTCGCGGTGCTCCACCTACTACATTGAACGTATGGACGAGGCACTGCAGCAGGCCGCGCGCTGGCTCGCGCAGGGTGGCCGTGTCGCACTCGCGACCGTCGTCGCCACCCGCCGCTCGGCCCCGCGGCCGGTCGGCGCGAAGCTCGCGGTGAGCGAGCGGGGCGAGCTCGCCGGCTCCGTCTCGGGCGGCTGCGTCGAGACCGACGTCGTGCTCGCGGCGCAGGAGGTGCTCGGCGGCGGCGCTCCCCGGCTCCTGACCTACGGGATCACCGACGAGATGGCCTTCGGTGTCGGCCTTCCCTGCGGCGGCGAGATCGACGTCTTCGTCGAGGAGCTGGAGGAGGCGGAGCGGCCGGAGGTGACGCTCACCGTGGTCGCGGGCGCCGGCGTCGGCGAGCGGCTCCACGATGCCGAGCTCGAGCGGGAGGCGCGCCGCCGCGGCCGCAGCCACGTGCTCGAGCTCGACGAGAGGACGGTCTTCGCCGACGTGGTCGCCCCGCCGCCGCGGCTCTTCGTCTACGGCGCCGCCGACACCGCGGAGGCGCTCTGCCGCGCGGCGAAGCTGCTCGGCTGGCGCACCGTCGTCGCCGACGCGCGGGCGAGCTTCGCGACGCCGGAGCGGATCCCGAGCGCCGACGAGCTGCTCGTCCTCTGGCCGGACGAGGCGCTCGCGCAGGTGCAGCCGGACGCCGACACCGCCCTCCTCGTCCTCACGCACGACGACAAGTTCGACCTGCCGCTGCTCGAGGCCGCCCTGCGCACCGACGCCTTCTACGTTGGCGCCCTCGGCTCGCGGCGGAACCAGGAGCGCCGACGCGGCCTCCTGCTCGAGCGCGGCCTGACCGAGGCCGACCTCGACCGGATCGCCGGACCGAGCGGGCTCGACATCGGTGCGGACACGCCCGCCGAGACCGCGCTCTCGATGCTCGCGGAGATCCTCGCGGTTCGCGCGGGCCGCGCCGGCGGGCGGCTGAAGGAAGGGCAGGCCCGCATTCACGCGTCTCTGTAGGATCGAAGCGTGCTCCTGCGTGAAGTCGAGTATGCGAAGCCGGGGTCGGTTGCCGAGGCGTTGGAGCTCCTCGCAGCCAACGACGGCGCCAGGGCGCTGGCCGGCGGCCAGACGCTGGTCAACGTGATGAAGGCGCGGGCCGCGTCGCCCGACCAGCTCGTCGACCTGAACGGACTGGACGAGCTGCGCGGGATCGAGCTCGCCGGGGACGGGACGCTGTCGATCGGGGCGATGACGACGTACACGCAGATCGCCGCCTCGGCGGAGGCGAAAGCGCGTCCGATCCTCGGGGCGGTCTGCGCGCAGATCGCCGACGTGCAGGTGCGGAACCGCGGCACGATCGGCGGCAACGTCTGCTCGAACGACCCGACGAACCACCTCCCGCCGCTCATGGTCGCGACCGGCGCGCGGATGACGATCGTCGGCGCGGGCGGCGAGCGCGAGGTGCCGGCGGAGGAGTTCTTCCTCGGCGTGTACATGACGGCGGTCGGTCCCGGCGAGCTGCTGACGCGCATCACGATTCCCGCGGGCCGCCACGACGGCTTCGCCGCTGTCACGCTCGGTATCGACGGGACGTGCATCGTCAACGCGGCCGCGAGCGTCAACGGCGCGGTGCGCGTCGCGCTCGGCTGCGTCGACGCGGTGCCGGTCCTCGTCACGGCCGAGTCGCCGGAGGCGGTCGCCGACGCCGTCCGCGCCGCCGGCCTGAACCCGCCCTCCGACGTCCACGCCTCCTCGGCGTACCGGGCGCACCTCGCCGGAGTGCTCGCCGAGCGGGCGGCGCGCCAGGCTGCGGGGGCGAGCTGATGGACGTCTCGGTCACCGTCAACGGGACGACGTACGAGCGCGACGTCGAGCCGCGCAAGCTCCTCATCCACTTCCTCCGCGACGACCTCGACCTGACCGGCAGCCACGTAGGCTGCGACACCGGCAACTGCGGCGCCTGCTCGGTCATCGTCGACGGCGTGCTCGTGAAGAGCTGCATGCTCCTCGCCGTCCAGGCGGACGGCGCGAGCATCGAGACGGTGGAAGGGCTCGCCGAGGGCGACGAGCTGACGCCGCTCCAGCAGGCGTTCACCGAGCACCACGCGCTGCAGTGCGGCTACTGCACGCCCGGGATGCTGATGAGCGCGACCGCGCTGCTGCGCGAGAATCCCAGCCCGTCCGAGGACGAGATCCGCAAGGCGCTGCAGGGGAACATCTGTCGCTGCACCGGCTACTGGAACATCGTCGAGGCCGTGAAGGCGGTGGGGAAGTGACCGAGAGCTCCACGACGACCGTCGCGCCGGCGCCGACCGAGGTGCAGAAGGGCTGGGGCGGCCAGAGCGTCCCGCGCAAGGAGGACAAGCGCCTCCTGCAGGGCGACGGTGTCTTCGTCGACGACGTCAAGCGGCACGGGATGGGCTACCTCCATTTCGTGCGGAGCCCGTACGGGCACGCCCACATCACCCGGGTCGACGTCTCGGCCGCCGAGGCGGTCGAGGGCGTCTACGGCACGCTCACGGGCGAGGAGGTCGCGGCCCTCACCGACCCGTTCTTCCAGATGTCGACCGCCCCGGGCGCGAACATCAAGGACTACTCGCTCGCGGTCGGCAAGGTGCGCTACGTCGGCGAGCCGGTCGTCGCCGTCGTGGCCGAGACCCGCGAGCTCGCGCGCGACGCGTCCGAGCTCGTCGAGGTCGACTACGAGCCGCTGCCGGCTCTCGTCGACGCCCGCCGGGCACAGGACGCCGACGCGCCGGTCCTCCACGACGACGCCGGCGGGAACCTCATGTGGCACGGCCTCTACTCCTGGGGCGACCTCGACGCGGCCTTCGCCGAGGCCGACCGGGTCGTCGAGATCCCGGAGCTCCACTTCCACCGCTTCAACTCGACGCCCCTCGAGTGCGACGGGGCGCTCGTCGAGTTCAACCGCGGCATCGGCCAGTGGACGATCCACACGAACAACCAGTTCCCGGGCTTCGCGGCGATCATGATGGGCCCGGCGATGCGGGTCGGGCTGGACAAGCTCCGCTTCGTCATGCAGGACATCGGCGGCGGCTTCGGCAACAAGATCACCTCGCATCCGCAGCTCGTCGTCTGCTGCCTGCTCTCGCGCAAGCTCAACCGCCCGATCCAGTGGACGGAGTGGCGGACGGACTTCCACCTGTCCATGTCGCACGGGAACGAGCGCTGGTTCCAGGACACCGAGGTCGCCGTCAAGGACGACGGGACGCTGCTCGGCTTCCGGACGAAGGCGCTCGACGACGCCGGCGCCTGGCTCCGCTACGAGCCGCTCGGCGGCGTGATCTGGGCGCAGGTCACGCCCGGCATGTACCGCTGGCGCCACATCGAGGTCGACTTCACGCAGGTGGCGACGAACAAGGCGCCCGTCTCGCCGAACCGCGGCTACTCGCGCATGCAGCACCTCTGGTTCACCGAGCGCGTGATCGACATCGTCGCCCGCGAGCTCGGCCTCGACCCGGTCGAGGTGCGGAAGCGGAACTACGTCCGCGCCGACGAGATGCCGTACGAGACGCCGAACGGCTGCATCTACGACTCCGGCGACTACGCCGCGATGCTCGACCTCGCGCTCGAGCTGATCGGCTGGGACTCGATCGAGGAGAAGCGCGCCGAGGCATCCGGCCGCGGCAAGCTGCTCGGCGTCGGGATCGGCTCCACCCTCGACTCCGGGACGAACAACTTCGCCCAGTCCCGGATGATCAACCCGGAGCTCCAGTTCTCGGGCAACAACGAGGTCGCGACGGTCAAGCTCGACATCTTCGGCGAGATCGTCGTCACGCTCGGCACGACGCCGCAGGGCCAGGGCCACGAGACGACGGCGGCGCAGGTCGTCGCCGACATCCTCAACTGCTCCGTCGACGACGTCCACGTCCGGGCGGGCCACGACAGCTACTGGAACTCGCACGCAGGCTTCTCCGGCACGTACGCGAGCCAGTTCGCGGTCACCGGGCTCGGGGCCGTGAAGGGCGCGACCGAGGCGCTTGCCGGCGAGATCAAGCAGCTCGCCGGGGCCGTCTTCGGCGGCGTGCCCGCGGAGCAGCTCGAGCTCGCCGACGGCGGCGTCCGGATCAAGGACGACCCGGACGCGTTCCTCCCCTTCATGGCGTGCGGCGCGATCGTCAACGCGAACAACGCGGGCCTGCCGGAGGACCTCGACGTCACGCTCAACTGCCGCTACGTCTACCGGCCGCCGTTCGAGGTCCCCGACATCGAGCGGAAGTTCGGGAACCTCACGCTCACCTACGCGGCGCAGCTGCACGTCGCCGTCGTCGAGATCGACCCCGAGACCGGCTGGTACGAGCTCGTCGACTACGCGGCGGTCGACGACTGCGGCAAGCGGATCAACCCGCAGATCGTGGAGGGCCAGGTGATGGGCGCGACCGCGCAGGCGATCGGCGCGGCGATGCACGAGATCTACGAGTACGACGAGGACGGGAATCTGCTCACGCCCAACTTCTACGACTACCACGTGCCGCACGCGCTCGACATGCCGCCCCTCGCGACCGGCGCGATCGAGAGCCCGTCGCCGTTCACGCCGCTCGGCACGAAGGGGATGGGCGAGGGCGGCGGTGCCGGCATCCACGCGATCTGCGCGGCGATCCAGGACGCGACCGGCCGGGCGGTCACGGACAGCCACAACCCGTACCAGAGCGTCTGGCAGATGCTGCAGGAGGCACAGGCATGAATGTGAACGGCGAGAAGACGTTCGCGGCACCGCGCGCCACGGTCTGGCAGGTGCTCAACGACCCGGCCTCGATGGCGAAGACGATGCCCGGCGTCGAGAGCTTCGACATCCACGACGACCGGCGCTGGACGGCGAACGTGAAGATCCCGCTCGGTCTCGGCGGCCTGAAGATGAAGGTCGACATGGAGAAGATCGAGGAGCGCACGCCGGAGTTCGCGAAGCTCGCGATCAAGGGCAACGGCGTCGGCGCGATGATGAACATGGAGACGTCCTTCACGCTCGGCGACGCGCCCGACGGCGGCACGACGATGGAGTGGGCGGCCGAGGTGAGGATCGCCGGGCCGGTCGGCTCGATGGGCCAGCGCGTGCTCCAGCCGATCGTCAACCAGCAGGTGCAGCACGTGCTCGGCGCGCTCGACCAGCAGGTGCAGGAGGCCCTCGCGGCCGACAGCACCTCGACCGGGGACTGAGGCCGACTCGTGCCGGCTCCCCTGCGCATCGGCGTCATGCAGCTGACGATGGAGCCGCTCGACGAGATGCTCGCCTCGGCGCGCGCGATGGACGAGGCGGGGATGGACACGATCTGGCTCGCCGAGGCCTATCCGTGGTGGCGCAAGCACGGCATGGAGGCACGCTCCTCCTCGGGCGTCGGCGCGCTGATGGCGCGGGAGACGAAGCGGCTGACCGTCGGCTGGGGGATCATCGCCGCCTCGACGCGCCATCCGGTGCAGGCGGCGATGGACGCGCGGGTCGTGCAGGAGGCCGCAGGGCCGGGCCGGTTCATCCTCGGCTTCGGCACCTCGAAGATCTTCCTCAACAACACGAAGACGCAGACGAAGAAGACCCTCGGCCCGATGCGCGACGCCGTCACGATCGTCCGCGGCGTCCTCTCCGGGGAGCAGTTCTCCTACGACGGCGACACGTGGAGCGCCGACGTGCCGGCGCTCGCCGCGGACGCGCACGCACCGCGCGAGGTGCCGCCGGTCTACGTCGCGGCGACCGCGCCGAAGATGCAGCAGCTCGCAGGCGAGATCGCCGACGGCTGCCTGACGCCGTCGATCACGACGCCCGCCTTCGTCCGCTACTCGCGCGGCAACGTCGGCTCCGAGATCGACCTCGGCTGCACCGTCGTCGCCTCGATCCACGAGACCGACCGGGACGCCGGCCGCGACGGCGCCCGCGAGATCGCCGGGATGTATCTCGCGAACAAGGTGCAGAACATCCAGGGCGCGGCCGACACGCTGCTCGACCTCGCCGGCATCGAGCAGGACGAGATCCGCCCCGTCGCGGAGGCGATGGAGCAGGGCGGCCGGCTCGCCGCGAAGGCGCAAGTCACCGACGCGCTCCTCGACAAGTGCCGCCCGATCGCGGGCACGCCCGCCGACTGCATCGAGGCGATCGAGGAGTACCGCGACGCCGGCTGCACGCACGTGATGCTCGAGCTGTGGGGCGCCGACCGGCGGGAGCAGATCCGCCTCTTCGGCGAGAAGGTCCTGCCGCACGTGCGATGAGCAGAGTCGACGAGATGCTCACCGAGGCGCGCTCCCGGATCGTGCGCTACACGCCGCAGGAGGCGTTCGCGGCGTCCGACGTGCTGCTCGTCGACCTCCGCTCCGAGGACGAGCGCGCGCGGACGGGGGTGATCCCGGAGTCGGTGCACGTGCCGCGCTCCGTCCTCGAGTGGCGCGCCGACCCCACGTCGGAGTGGCACGAGCCGGCACTGGCGGGAAGGCGGCTCGTGCTCGTCTGCGGGCAGGGCTACTCCTCGAGTCTCGCCGCCGCCTCGCTCGTCGCGCTGGGCGTCGACGCGGGCGACCTCGTCGGCGGCTACGAGGGGTGGCTCGAGGCGGGACTGCCGGTCCGGTGAAGATCGACCGCGACCGGCTCGTCGAGACCGCCTCGCGGCTGATCGGCGTGCCGAGCTTCACCGGCGACGAGGAGCCGCTCGCGCGACTCGTGGCGGAGCTGATGGAGCAGCTCGGCCTCCACATCCAGTGGCAGCAGGTGGAGGAGGGCCGTGCGAACGTGCTCGGGATCAGGCCCGGGGCAGGGGGCGGCCGCTCGCTCATGTTCAACGGGCACATGGACACCTCGTACTCGGGGCGGGAGCCGTGGCTGCGCGGCGTCCCCGGCTTCCAGCCGCAGGCGTTCGAGCGCGACGGCCGCCTCTACGGGCTCGGCGTCTCCAACATGAAGGGCGCGCTCGCCTGCTACCTCGAGGTCGCGCGGGCGCTGGAGGACGCCCGCGTCCGCCTGCAGGGCGATCTCCTGATCGCGGCCGTCTGCGGCGAGATCGAGAAGACCGCGCAGGGCGAGGCGCAGGGGGCGGAGTACCGCGGCTATGCCGCCGGCACGCGCTATCTCGTCTCGCACGGCGGGGTCGCCGACATGTGCCTGCTCGGCGAGCCGACGGAGGGCAAGGTCGTGCTCGGCCATTTCGGCACGCTCTGGCTGCGGATCCGCGTCCACGGCGACTTCATCCACACGGCCTTCAGCGAGGGGCGGCGCGCGTCCAACTCGATCCTGCGGGCGCGCGAGGTGCTCGACGCGGTGCTCGAGTGGATCCCGCACTGGGAGGACGACCCCGCGAACAGCTACCGCGGCGCGAAGGCGATCGTCAACGTCGGCGCGGTCGAGGGCGGCTTCGGCTGGCGCGTCTCCCGGACGCCGCACCACACGGACCTGTTCCTCGACGTGCGCGTGCCGCCCACGAAGCCGATGGGGACGGCGCGGCGCGAGGTGCTGGAGATGGTGCGCGGGCTCGCGGAGCGGTTCCCCGGCTACGGGGTGGAGGGCGAGGTCTACGTGACCGCGCCGGGCGCCGAGATCGAGGAGGGGCACGAGCTCGTCGCCGCGATCGACGCCGCCCACGAGGAGGTCTGGGGCGAGCCGGCCGGCCGCGACGTGACGCGCTGGTTCAGCGACGCCTCCGCCCTCACCCGCTACGGCGTGCCGACCGTCAACTACGGCGCCTCGACCGGGCTGATGGACGTCGAGCTCGGCGAGAATCTCGAGATCGACGCGCTCGTGAAGACGGCCGAGGTCTACGCACGCGTCGCGATGCAGGTCTGCGGGGTCGCGTGAAAGGACGCCTGCATGCCGGCTGACGAGAAGCGAGAGGTGCTCGAGCAGATGCTCGACGCGTTCAATGCCCACGACCTGGACACGATCATGTCGCTCTTCGCGGAGGACTGCGTGTTCGAGTCTCCGCGCGGTCCGGACCCCTGGGGCCGTCGCTCCGTCGGGAAGGAAGAAGTCGCTCGCGGCCTTGCAGCACGCTTCGAGGGCATCCCCGACGTGCAGTACCGGGACGGGGATCATTTCGTCGCCGGCGATCGTGGCCTGTCCGAGTGGACGCTGACGGGGACGACGGTCGAGGGCGAGCGCGTCGAGGTTCGCGGCTGCGACCTCTGGACGTTCCGGGGCGACCGGATCGTCCGCAAAGACTCCTTCTGGAAGATCGTCGAGCCGTGAAGCTGGTCACCTTCAACGGCGGGAAGGTGGGGAGGGTCGACGGGGACGAGATCGTCGAGCTCAACGTGCGCTCGATGCGCGAGTACTTCGAGCTCGGCGGAGCGAACGAGAGCGACCGGCGCACGCCGCTGGCCGCGGCGAAGCTCGAGGCGCCGATCGTGCCGAGGAAGTTCTTCCACACGGCCGGCAACTTCCGGGAGCACGAGGAGGAGTCGAAGAACGTCGACTGGTCGCACCGGATCGCGCCGTGGATCAACTTCTTCCAGAACGTCGACGCGATCGTCGGCCCCGACGAGCCGGTGATCTATCCCGAGCACCTGACCGAGGAGCTCGACTACGAGCTCGAGCTCGCCGTCGTGCTGCGGAAGGCGGGCAAGTGGTTCGGCCCGGAGGAGGCCGCGGACTACATCGGCGGCTACGTGATCTTCAACGACATCACGGCGCGCGACATCCAGCGGGGCGAGATGCGCTCGGGCGTGTTCAGCTTCTGCAAGGCGATCGACACGTTCTGCCCGCTCGGCCCCTGGATCGTGACCCCGGACGAGATCCCCGACCCGCACGACCTCGCGATGGAGCTGCGCGTCAACGGCGAGAAGCGCCAGGAGTCGCACTCGAGCCGCATGAGCGTGACGATCCCGGAGATCCTGAGCAACTTCTCCGCGCTCGGCTACAGCGCGGGAGACGTCCTCTCGACGGGCACGGTCGCGGGGGTGGCCGGCTTCAAGTCCGAGGAGGAGCGCCGGCTCCTCTACCTCAAGCCGGGCGACGTGGTCGAGGCCGAGATCGAGCGGATCGGCGTGCTCCGGAATCCCGTCGTCTCGTGGCAGGAGGGTCACGGCGAGCCCGCGCCGCCCCGCATTCGCCCCTGGGGCGATGCGTGACCTGGCCTCGCGACGACGCGAAGCTCGACCGGGTTCGCGCGCTGCTCGCGGAGGCGGAGCTCGACGCGCTCGTCGTCCGCGCGCCCGACGACGTCCTCTACCTGACGAACTTCTGGGGAATGAAGGGCTACGACGCCTGCGTCTTCCCGCGCGAGGGCGAGCCGGTGCTGATCACGATCGAGGCGTCGGAGGAGGACGCCGCGCGCACAGCGTGGACGGACGACGTCCGCTTCATCAAGGGCTACCACCCCGAGGATCCGCGGCCGCCGCTCGCCCGGACGCTCGACGCGGCGCTCGAGGCGGCCCGGCCGTACGGACGCGTCGGCCTCGAGCTGTCGCTCGGCACGCAGGCGTCCGACCGCATGGTCGGCGAGCCGACGACGTTCACCCGGGCGTGGTTCGACGCCTTCCCGGACGCGGCCGACGCCACGCCGCTCCTCGTGCGGGCCAGGGCGGTGAAGACCGAGCAGGAGATCGAGCGGCTCCGGCTCGCGAACGAGATCGCCGCGGCGGCGATGGAGCACGTCCGGGGCGTGCTGCGGGCCGGGATGAGGGAGGCCGAGGCCGCCGCGCTCTGGCAGGGCTTCGTGCACGGCGAGGGAACCGGCTGGAACGGCAAGGTCGAGCTCGCGCTGCCCTTCTCCCTCGTCTGGGCCGGGCGGGGGATCAAGACCTTCACCGCGACCGGCGACCTGCCGGTGGTCGAGGGCGAGCCCGTCCTGTTCGAGATCTGGGTCTGCGCCGACGGCTACTGGGCAGACCACACGAAGAACGTGGTCCTGGCGCAGTTGCGAGAGGACTATGCAGAGCTCGAAGGAGCAGTGTTGGGCGTCTACGAGTGGGCGCTCGAGTTCATCCGGCCGGGCTCCTCGATGGCGGAGCTCGACAAGGGCGTGCGCGACCGGATCGCGGAGGCGGGCTACCCCGGCCAGCCGACGCACCCGATCTGTCACGGCGTCGGCGCCCGGGCGCACGAGCCGCCCTACCCGCACCAGGCGGGCGGGGGCGAGTTCGAGGCCGGGATGGTGCTCGCGGTCGAGCCCGGCATCTACTGGCCCGGCGGCGGCGGCCTGCGCGTCGAGGACAACTTCCTCGTCACCGCGGACGGCCTCGAGAAGCTGTCGTCCTTCCCCGACGGAGTCGTTGCCTGTGGCTGACGACCTCATCTGGACCGGTTCGCTCAACGACGGCTACCGGCTCGGCGGCCGGGTCGGGCTCTACGACACGACGCTGCGCGACGGCGAGCAGACGGTCGGCGTCGTCCTGGGGCCGGAGGAGAAGCTCGAGATCGCGCGACTCCTCGACGGGCTCGGGATCGAGCGGATCGAGGCGGGGTTCCCGCGCGTGTCCGACGACGACCGGCGCGCGATCGAGCTGATCGCGGGCGCGGGGCTCTCCGCCGAGGTGTGGGGCTTCTCCCGCGCCGTGCCGGCCGACCTCGAGCTCCTCGTCGAGCTCGGCGTCGAGGCGGCGGTGATCGAGTCGCCGATCTCCGACCTCAAGCTCGAGGCGATCGGAGTCGACCGCGAGACGATGCTCGGCCGGATCACGAGCGCGATGCAGTTCGCCGCCGGGCACGGCATCCACGCCGCCTTCTTCGGCGTCGACTCGACGCGCGCGGCCCCCGACTTCTACGAGCGGGTCTACGCGAGCGCGGTCGAGGCGGGGGCGCCCGAGGTCGTCGTCGTCGACACGCTCGGGATCGCCTCGCCCGAGGCGGTCGCCGAGCTCGTCGGCCGGACCCTGGAGGCGGTCGGCGGCGAGGTGCCCGTCCATTTCCACGGCCACGACGACTTCGGCGTCGCCACCGCGTCGGCGGTCGCCGCCGTCCGCGCCGGCGCGACCTGGATCCACGGCACGATCAACGGCATGGGCGAGCGCGCCGGCAACGCCGATCTCGGCGAGATCGCGCTCGCGCTGCGCGGGCTCTACGGCGTCGAGTCCGGCCTCCGCCTCGACCGGATCCGCGAGGCGGCCGCGCGGGTGCAGGAGCTGGCCGGCTACGGCCTCCCACCGTGGAAGCCGCTGACCGGCGAGACGCTCTTCCGCCGCGAGTCGGGCGCCGTCGCCTCGCAATTCCACGACCCGCCCTCGATCGAGCCGTACTCCTCCGAGCTCGTCGGCGCGGAACGGGCGATCGTCCTGGGCAAGAAGAGCGGGCTCGACTCGATCCGGATCAAGGCCGAGGAGCTCGGTCTCGACGTTCCCGAGGAGCGGCGCGCGGAGCTGCTCGCGCGGGTGAAGGAGCTCGGGACGCGCAAGCGCGGACTCGTCACCGACGACGAGTTCCGTGAGCTGTGCAGCGCGTCGTGATCGTCGGCTCGGGTGAGATGATCCGTCGCAGTGGCTGACTACGACGCAGTGCTCGTCGGCAGCGGGATCAACTCGCTCGCGTGCGCGGCCCTCCTCTCGCGGGCCGGCTGGCGCGTCTGCGTGCTCGAGCGCAACGACTGGTTCGGCGGCGCGATCAAGACCGAGGAGCTGACGGAGCCGGGCTTCCTCCACGACGTCTTCAGCGCCTGGCACCCGCTCTGGGTGGGCGGCGCCGCTCACGCCGAGCTCGGCGACGAGCTCGGGCCGCGCGGACTCGAGTATCTGAACACGGACCTGCCGACGGCGACCGCGTTTCCCGACGGTGCCGCCGCCTTCCTCCGGCGCACGCCCGAGGCGAACGCCGAGGAGCTGGGGCCGGAATGGCAGGCCGTGCTCGACCGCTTCCTCCCGAATGCCGACCTCGCCTTCGGCACCCTCGGGACGGAGCTGTGGTCGCCCTCCGGAGTCGCGCTCGCGGCGAGGGCAGTGCGCAGGCTCGGCCGCGCCGGGGCGGTCGCCTTCCTCGGCGAGGTGCTGCAGTCGAGCCGCGACTGGCTCGAGACGACGTTCGCCTCGGAGCGTGCGCACGGCGTGCTCGCGCCCTGGGTGCTGCACACCGGCCTCGGTCCCGACCAGGCCGTGTCGGGCTTCATGACGCAGGTGATCGCGGTGGCGGTGCAGGAGGGCGGGATGCCCGTGCCGCGCGGCGGCGGGGCGAAGCTCGCCGACGCGCTCGTGCAGCTGATCCGCGACCGCGCCGGCGTCTGCGAGCTCGACCGCGACGTCGAGCGTGTCCTCGTCCGCTCGGGCCGGGCCGTCGGCGTCCGCCTCACGGACGGCGAGACGATCACCGCCGAGCGTGCCGTCGTCGCGGGGGTCACGCCGACCCAGCTCTACGAGCGGCTGCTCACGGACGAGCACCTGCCCGCCGCGGTCGCCGACGGCGCGCGGCGCTTCCGTTACGGCCGCGCCGAGATGCAGATCCACTACGCGCTGTCGGAGCCCCCTCGCTGGGAGGGGGACGAGCGGCTCGGCGGGACGGCGATCGTCCATGTCACGCCGGGCCTCGACGGCGTCTCGCGCGCCGTCAACGAGGCCGATCGCGGTCTGCTGCCGGCCGAGGCGACGATCGTCGTCGGCCAGCCGCTCACGCTCGATGCCTCCCGTGCGCCCGAGGGTCGCGGCCTCCTCTGGATCCAGCTCCAGGAGCTGCCGCGGCGGATCAAGGGCGACGCGGCCGGCGAGCTCGACACCGGCGACGGCCGCTGGACGGACGAGCTGCGCGAGCGCTATGCCGACCGGATCCAGGCGAGGCTCGCGCGCCACCTCCCGAATCTCGAGTCGTCGATCCTGCAGCGGGTCTCGCTCGGGCCGCACGACCTGCAGCGGGCGAACGTGAACCTGCGCCACGGCGACCCGTACGGCGGGGCCCTCGCGCTCGACCAGAACCTCCTCTGGCGGCCGTTCCCGCACAGCCCGGGGCACGCGACGCCCGTCGAGCGGCTCTGGCACGTCGGGGCGAGCACCTGGCCCGGGCCCGGCCTCGGTGCAGGCTCCGGCACGCTGGTCGCGCAGAAGCTGCTCGAGCCGCCGCTCTCCCAGCGCACGGTCGCGAAGGTGCGCGGGTTGCTCGCCCGCCGAGCCTAGAACGCGAAGATGGAGCGGCCGGCGAGCTCGACGGAGAAGATGTGCGTCGCGAGCTCCAGGTGGGCGCCGAACGCTGCGGCGGCGCGGTCGGGATCGTGCGCGATGCAGGCGGCCAGCAGCTCGACGTCGAGCTGCCGGTGCTGCTGCTGGAGGTCGCCCTTCTCGCCGAGCAGGACGGGCCGGTAGCGCTCGCAGCTGTCCCACGCCGGCCGGATCAGCCGCAGCAGCCACGCCGAGCGGGCCGCCTCGTAGAGCGCGAAGTGGAAGCCGGTGTGCGCCCGGACGGACGCACGGACGTCGCTGCCGCGCCGGGCGTCGTCGAGCTCCTCGAGCTGCGTGCGTGCCGTCTCCTCGTCGGCGCTGCCGAACAGCTCGGCGGCGCGCCGGAGCGCGAGCGTCTCGAGCGCGAGCCGGACGGAGAAGAGCTCCCGCAGCTCCTCGACGTCGAGCGCCATCACCTTCGCCCCGTGGTGCGGGACGTGCTCGGCGAGCCCGAGCGCCTCGAGCTGCCGCACCGCCTCGCGGATCGGCGAGATGCTCATCCCGAGCGACCGGGCGAGGTCCTCGAGGCGCAGCGGGGCGCCCGGTGTGAGCTCGCCGAGGATGATCGCCTCGCGCAGCTGCTCGAGCGCGGCTTCGGCCATCGTCCGATACGGGATGGCTGCGCCGCCGTGAGGGAGGGTCGGCTCCACGAGGGTCGAGCGTGAACCAGACTTGATCAGATGTCAAATCCGTGGCACCATCGCTCTTCCAGGTGGAGACGCCGAGTCAGCGGATGCCGAGCTTGTCGATCTCGCAGGTGAGTACGCTCACCGCGAGCTTCGCCGACGACGTGCGCGCGTACGCGGCTGCGGGCATCGACGGGATCGGCGTCTGGGAGCTGAAGCTCGGCGACGGGCCCGACGACGAGTCGCTCGAGCAGCTCGCCGCGAGCGGGCTCGGCTCGGCGTCGGCGGTTCCGGCTGTTCCCTCCATCCTCCCCTTCTCGCTCCTGCCGGGTCCGAGCGATCCGGCCGAGCGGATCGAGGCGCTCTGCGCCTCCATCGGGCGGCTCGCCGCCTTCGGCCCGGCCGCGATCGTCTGCGTCACCGGGCCCGCCGGCGGCCGCGACCCGGACGAGGCGCGTGCGCTCGTCGTCGAGGGACTGCGCGCCGTCTCGCACGAGGCGGAGACGGCCGGCGTCCGTCTCGCGCTCGAGCCGTTCCAGCGGGAGGGGATCGAGAACTGGTCGATCGTGAACACGCTCGACGAGGCGGCGGCGCTGATCGAGGAGGTCGGCAGCGACGCCGTCGGGATCCAGTTCGACGTCTGGCACCTCTGGAACACGCCCGAGCTGCTGGACGCGATCGCGCGCCACGCGCCCCGCATCGCCGGCGTGCACGTGAACGACTGGCGCGAGCCGACGCGCGGCTGGGCCGACCGCGTCCTGCCGGGTGACGGCGCCGCCGACCTGCCGGGGATCCTCGGCGCGCTCGACGCGGCCGGCTGGAGCGGCTTCTACGACCTCGAGATCTTCTCCGACAACGGCGCCTTCGGCAGCATGTATCCCGATTCGCTCTGGGATCTCGATGCCGCCGAGCTCGCGCGGCGCGGTCGGGATGCCTTTGTCAAGTGCTGGTCTGAACGGAGGGTCGCGGTCTCGGCCGCCGGCCAGAGAGGAGAGAAATGACACGAAGCAAGCGAGCGCGCTGGGCGCTCGTCATCGTGGGCGCTGCGGCGCTCGTCCTCGCAGCGACCGCCGCCGCGCGCACCCACCACAAGCACGGGAAGAAGAAGCCGATCGTGATCGGCTGGGCCTACGACGGGAGCAAGGGCGGCCCGATGGCCCCCTTCGACGGTCCGGCTCTCGCGGCGGCCAAGATCCGTGTCGCCCAGATCAACAAGAGGGGCGGCGTCAAGCTCACGAAGAAGAGCAAGGGCCGGAAGCTCGTGATCAAGACCTGCAACACGCAGGGCGACAACGCGACCGTGTCCAAGACGTGTGCCGACAAGCTCATCTCGCAGGGCGCGAACGTGATCTTCACGACGTGCGACGTCGACCTCGCGTCACCGGTCGTGACGGAGTCGCTCAAGCATCACCTGCTCACGATTGCGCCGTGCATCGGCACGGACCAGATGGGCCCGAAGCGCTTCGGCAAGGCCGGGAGGCTCGCCTTCAGCTTCGGCAACGTCGCGCAGGACGAGGGCTCGGCGATGGCCCAGCTCGCCTGGGACAAGGGCTGGCGAACGGCGGACCTCGCCAAGGACACGGTGATCGTCTACTTCAAGGCGGTCGTCTCCGCGTTCAAGGCGCGGTTCACGCAGCTCGGCGGCAAGATCAACTACGAGACGACGTACCAGGACGCCGCGTTCGGAGGTAACAACGTCCAGAACGCCGTGACCGGGATCATCGCGCATCCGGCCGACGTGGTCGTGACGGGCACTGCCGGCGCGTACGGCTCGCTCGCCCCGCTCATCACGGGGTTGCGCACCGCGGGCGTCAAGACCCCGGTGCTCAACTCGTGGGCCGGCGACGGCACCTACTGGCTGCCGACGAGCCCGAAGGTCACGAACTACTGGTTCGTGACCTACGCGAACTCGTTCGGGCACGACCCGAAGCCGATCGTGAACAGGCTCGCGAAGCGGGTCCACGCTGCAACCGGGGGCTTCGTCGCAGGCCCGGCCGCGATCGACGGACTCGTGACGGCGATCAAGCGGGCTCACTCGCTCAAGGGCAAGAAGCTGGCCCGCGTGATGCAGAAGTTCCACAACGTCAAGACGATCTCGGGCAACGTGAGCTTCTCGAAGAAGCTCCATACGGTGTTCGGCCGTCAGTACCGGGTGATCGAGATCCAGAACAACGTGCCGCTTGCGAAGGGCACGATCAAGGCGAAGGTCGTCCCGAACAGCCCCGACTCGTAGGGGCTTGGCGGCGGTCTCCCAGACCGAGACGCTCGGGAGGCCCGGAGGATCGCTCCGGGCCTCCTCCGTCTCGCGTTCCTTCGCGGGCGTGCAGGCGCTGCGCGACGTGACCCTCGAGCTGCGGCAGGGCGAGGTCGCCGGCCTGATCGGGCCGAACGGCGCAGGCAAGTCGACGCTCGTGAACGTCCTCAGCGGCTTCGACCGCCCGACGACCGGGCGCGTCCTGCTCGAGGAGAGAGACGTGACCCGCTGGCCTGCGCACCGGCGCGGCCGGCACGGACTCGCCCGCACCTTCCAGCACAGCCATGCCTTCGGCTCGCTCACCGTGCGGGAGAACGTCGAGGTGTCGGCGCTGGGCGTGGGCGCGCCGGGACGGGTGGCGGCGCGGCGGGCGGACGAGCTTCTCGAGCTGCTCGGCCTGGCGGCGTACGCCGACCAGCCGGCGTCGGCGCTCGCCCACGGCGACGAGCGGCGGCTCGGAGTTGCCCGCGCGCTCGCAACCGAGCCGCGCTTCGTGCTGATGGACGAGCCGGCGGCCGGCCTGTCGGAGGCCGAGGTGCCGCGCTTCGCGGCCGCCGTGCGCACGGTGCGCGACCACGGCGCCGGCGTACTTTTGATCGACCACAACATCGCTCTCGTGCTCGAGGTCTGCGAGCGCATCCACGTCCTCGACCAGGGCAAGACCCTGGCGGAGGGGACGCCCGAGGAGATCCGGGCCGACCTCGGCGTGGCCGCCGCCTATCTCGGCGAGAGCGCCGAGCTGGAGACGGAGTGAGCGGGGAGCTCGTCGTCGACCGGTTGGCCGTGCGGTACGGCGCCGTCGATGCCGTCCGCGGCCTGTCGCTCGAGGTGCGCCCGGGCGAGATCGTGGGCCTGATCGGCCCGAACGGAGCCGGCAAGTCCTCGACGCTGCACGCGATCATGGGTACGGCGCCGATCGTCGGCGGCGACGTGCGGCTCGACGGCGAGTCGCTGCACGGCCGTGCCCCCGAGAACGTCGCCCGCAGCGGTATCGCGCTCGTCCCGGAGGGCCGCCGTATCTTCGGCGAGCTGACGGTCGAGGAGAATCTCCGCCTCGGCCTCGCCGCGCGCCGCTCGCGCGCGAACGGCGCGCCGCTCGAGCATGCGTTCGAGCTCTTCCCGATGCTGCGCGACTTCCGCCGGCGCCAGGCGGGCGTGCTCTCGGGCGGCCAGCAGCAGCAACTGGCGATCGGGCGTGCGCTCGTCGCCGATCCGAGCGTCCTGCTCCTCGACGAGCCGTCCCTCGGCCTCGCGCCGAAGATCGTCGACTCCGTCTTCGAGGCGCTCGTCGTGATCCGCGACTCCGGGCTCGCCGTCCTCCTCGTGGAGCAGCGTGCGCAGCGGACGGTGGCGCTCGCCGACCGCACGCACGTCCTCGCGAACGGGGAGCTCCGGCTCACCCTCGGCCCGGAGGACGCGGACGACACCGAACGGCTCGTGGCCGCCTATCTCGCATGATCGTCGGCTTCCTCAACCTCACGTGGGGCACGTTCGCGGACGGGCTCGCGCTCGGCGGGGTCTACGCGCTGATGGCCGTCGGGATCGGTCTCGTCTTCGGCGTCCTGCGCCTCGTCAACTTCGCGTACGGCCAGCTGGTCATGGCCGGTGGCTTCGCGCTCGCCTTCGGAGCCCAGTGGAATCTGCCCCTGGGCGTCTCGATCCTCTTCTGCTTCGCGGTCGTGTTCGCGCTCTCGATGGTCATGGACAGGCTCGTCTTCCGCCCGCTGCGGACGCACTCGCCGGCGGTGATGCTCGTGGCGACGTTCGCCGTCGCCTTCCTGCTCCAGAGCGTGGCGCAGCTCGCCTTCGGGGCCTACGGCAAGAGCGCCGGCTCGCTCGCGCTGCTGCAACAGCCGTGGGACATCGGGGGAGTCCCGATCCGCAAGATCGCCGTCATCTCCGTCGTGACCGCGGCCGGCTGCCTCGTCCTGCTCCAGCTCCTGCTCAACCGCACCTCGGTCGGCCTGCACATGCGCGCCGCGGCGATGGACTTCGAGACGGCGCGGCTGCTCGGCGTGCGCGCGAACCGGGTCATCGCCGGAGCCGTCGTCATCTCGGGACTGCTGGCCGCGGTCGCCGCGGTCATGCTCAGCGTGCGGTACATCCAGGTCACGTCCACGTTCGCGCTCCAGGACACGATCGTCGTCCTCGCCGGTGTCGTGCTCGGCGGCCTGAACCGTCCGGTCCCCGCCACGCTCGGCGGCTTCGCCATCGGCTTCGCGAGCGGGATCCTCGGCGGGACGCTGCCGACGAACCAGAGCCAGTATCTGCCGGCGTTCCTGTTCGCGGCCGTGATCGTCGTCCTGCTCGTCCGGCCGAACGGGCTCTTCACCCGCAGCGGCGGCATCGTGGAGCGGGTGTGAGCATTCTCCGCCGGCTGCCCGAGCTGCTGGGACCGGCGGTTCTCGTCCTGGGGACGGCGCTGCTCGGGCTGGAGATCTCGAGCTCGCTCCAGACGTACTTCCTCGACACGCTGGTCAAGGTCTCGATCGTCGTCGCCCTCTACCTGTTCATCGGCAACTCCGGCGTCCTCTCGTTCGGGCACATCAGCTTCGTCGCGCTCGGCGCGTGGACGGCCGGGGTGCTGACGACGGCCCGGTCGGCGAAGCCGGCGATCATGCCGGGGCTCGCGCACTTCCTCCTCGTCACGAACGTCGGCAACGTCGCCTCCCTCGCTCTCGCCGCGGCGGTGGGCCTGGTCGCCGCGTTCATCGTCGGCCTGCCGCTGATGCGCCTCTCGGGCCTCGCGGCCGGAATCGCGACCTTCGGCGTGCTCGCGATCACGAACAACGTCCTCACGTACGAGCAGTCGCTCGGCCCGGGGCTGAACTCGTTCGCCTCGGTGCCGCAGACGACGGGGATGTGGCAGGCGGCGATCGGTGCGGTGATCTGCATCGCCGTCGCGTTCGCCTACGGGCGCAGCCGCTTCGGCAGGATGTTGCGGGCCACGCGCGAGGATCGTGCCGCGGCCGCGGCGGCGGGGATCTCCGTCTACCGGCAGCGGTTGCTCGCGTTCGCGCTCTCCGGCGGCCTCGCAGGCTTCGCCGGCGGCCTCTACGTCCATCTGCTGCCGCTGCAGGTCAACGGGCTCTACCTCAATCTCACGTTCATCACGCTCGCGATGCTCGTCGTCGGTGGCTCCGCCAGCCTGCTCGGGGCGGTCGTCGGCGCTCTCGCCGTGAACGGACTCTTCTCGTTCCTCTCCGCGGCCGTGAACACCGTCGACCTCCTCGGCTGGAGGCTGACCGTGCCCGCCGGAACTCCCGAGATCGTCGTGGGCGTCCTGATGGCGCTCGTTCTCGTCCTCCGGCCGAGCGGCCTCACCGGCGGCCGCGAACTGTCCCTGCCGCGGCGACGGGCTCCGCGTCCCACCGCGACGGAGCCGGCGGCCCCGTGAGCGACTACTCCGACCTCGACGTGGCACCGGAGGTCGTGCTCGTGCGCGGCCTGCTCGAGGCGGCCGAGCCCTTCGTGCCGACGGCTGCCGAGGAGCCGGCCGCGGTCGACCCGGAGCGCTTCAAGACGGCAATGCGCGCCTTCGCGACCGGCGTCGCGATCGTCACCGTCGATCTCGGCGAGCACCTGCTCGGGCTGACGATCAACTCGTGCTGCTCGATCTCGACGCGGCCGCCGACGGTGCTCGTCTCGCTCGCGCACGGCGCGAGCGCGCGCCTGCCGCTGCTCGAGCGCGGCCGCTTCGGCCTCTCGATCCTCGCCGAGCGGCACAGCGAGCTGGCCGAGCTCGGTGCGGTTCCCGGCGGGCCGAAGGCGGTGGACGTGTTCGCCGAGCGGCTCGAGGACGGGCCGGCGACGATCGCCGGCGCGCTCGCGCACCTCGACTGCTCCGTCGGGCAGACGTTCGAGGTGGCGGACCACACGCTCGTGATCGGCGTCGTCGAGCACGCGCTCGTCGGCGAGGGCGGCGAGGCGCCGCCCGACCCGCTCGTGTACTACGACCGCACCTTCAGGCGGCTGGGGGAGCCGCTCCGACCGAGAGAGGGAGGCCCAACATGAGGTTCAGCATCTACAGCGAGCTCCAGAGCTGGCCGCCGAAGCCGTACGACCGACTCTACGGCGAGGTGCTGGAGCAGATCGAGAACGCCGACCGGCTCGGCTACGAGACGTACGCCGCCGTCGAGCACCCCTTCTTCCCGAAGTTCTCCGCCTCGGTCAACCCGTTCGGCCTGTTCGGGCTCGCGGCCGCTCGCACCCGGAAGATCAAGTTCCGCACGATGCTGCACGTCCTCCCGTACCACAACCCGCTCGTGCTCGCCGCGATGATCCACGAGTTCTCGCTCCTCACGGGCGGCCGTTACGAGTTCGGCGTCGGCCGCGGCCACGGCTGGATCCCGCTCCCGGCCGGGCTGCCGCTCGACGAGACCGCACGGCCGCGCTACGAGGAGGCGCTCGACCTCTTCGTCGAGGCGCTTCACCACGACACCGTCAGCTTCCACGGCGAGTACTGGAACGTCGACGACAGCCAGGTCGTCCCCTTCAGCGGGCACCGGTTCCGTGTCGTGCTCGGCGGCACATCCGACCGGACCTACGACCTCGCGGCGAAGCACGGCTGGGCGGTCGCCGTCCCGCCGCTGCTGCCGTACGCCGCCCTGAAGGAGCAGCTCGACCTCTACCGGGCGAAGTGCGCCGAGTACGGGACGACGCCGGACATCGTCTGGATCCACGCCTGCTACATCGACGAGGACGCCGAGCTCGCCCGGCGCGAGGCGGAGCGGCACATGCGCGGCTTCCTCGCGGGCAACGCCTCGCCCCTGACCGATCACCCGGTGCCGCCCGTCGACGCGCTCAACGCCGCCGGCTACGGCTTCTACGCGTCGGGGATCATGGAGAAGCTCGCGGCGACGCCGTACGACGAGATGATCGCCGGCGACATCGTCTGGGTCGGCACGCCCGACGACATCGTGCAGCGGATCCGCGAGACGATCGAGGTCTGCGAGGGGTTGACGGAGATCGCGATCACGACGAACCCCGGCGGCGCCGAGCACTGGAAGGTGATCAAGGCGCAGGAGCTGTTCGCGGACCACGTCGTCCCGGTGTTCCGGGAGGAAACGCAGGCGGCGGCCAGGCCGGCATGACGCGGGTCGTCGTCGCCGGCGCCGGCTCGATCGGCAGCCTCCTCGCCGCCCACCTCGCGCGGGTCGCCGAGGTGACCGTGCTGACGCGGCGGGAGGAGCACGCCCGCGCGCTCGAGGCCGACGGCCTGCGCGTCTCCGGTCGCTCGGACTTCACGGCCCGCCTGCAGGCGACTCCCGATCCCGCGCGGCTTCCCGAGGACGCCGAGCTCGCGATCGTCGCCTGCAAGGGCACGGATCTCGAGCCGCTCGCGGCGACGCTCGAGGGAAGGCTCGCCGGCGCGACGGTGATGACGATCCAGAACGGCCTCGGCGCGGAGGAGGTCGTCGCCGCGCACGGCGACTGGCCGCTCCTCTCCGCCGTCACGTTCATGAGCGGCACCCGCCACTCCGACACGCACGTCGAGTACGTCCTCGACACCGAGACCTGGATCGGCCCCTACCGGGCCACGACGGAGGACGACGCCCGGCGGGTGGCGGAGGTCGTCGAGTCGGGAGGCCTGATGGCGCGGGCATTCGCCGATCTGCGGCCCGCACAGTGGTCGAAGCTCGTCTTCAACGCGACCGTGAACGGGGTCGCTGCGCTCACCTGCCTCCCACACGACTTCCACTTCGCCCAGACGGACGAGCTGCCCCAGCTCGGCCACCTCGTCCACGACCTCGTCGACGAGGGCAAGGCTGTCGCGACGGCCGCCGGCGTGACGCTCCACGACGATCCGTGGGAGATGAACGTCCTCGCCACGCAGCGCGGAAACCGCCACTTCCCGTCGATGCTCGAGGACGTCGAGGCACGGCGGCCGACCGAGCTCGAGCCGATCAACGGAGCCCTCGTGCGAGAGGCGCGCCGGCTCGGGGTACCGGTGCCGCTCCACACCGCGCTCTATAGGCTCGTCAAGGCGAGGGAGGCGAGTTACTCGGAGTGAGAATCGCGGTTCTGGGGTGTGGGGCGGTCGGGTCGCTGTTCGCGGCCAACCTCTCGCTGCTCGACGACGTCGAGGTCTGGGCCTACGACCTCGCCCGAGAGCACGTCGACGCGATCAATCGCGACGGACTGCGCCTCTCCGGCGCGGGCGAGCTCGTGGGCCGCCCGCGCGCGACGAGCGACGCCGCCGAGCTCCCGCCCTGCGACTTCGGGATCGTCGCGACGAAGGCGATGCACACGGAGCCGGCGATCGCGGCCACCGCGCACGCCTTCGCCGACGGCTGCGTCGCCACCGTCCAGAACGGGCTGGGCAACGAGGAGGTGATCGCCGGTCACGTCGAGCGGGTGATCCGCGGCACGACCTTCCCCGCGGGCAAGCTGCTCGAGCCGGGCCACGTCCAGTGGGACGTGAAGGGGGACACGACGCTCGGGCCCTACGACGAGCGGACGCCGCCGGCCGAGGTCGAGCGCCTCGCCGACGCGTGCACGCGTGCCGGGATGCCGGCGCATGCGGTCTCCGACGCGCGCGGGCCGCAGTGGCGGAAGGTGATCTTCAACGCGTCCACGAACCCGATCGGCGCGCTCACCGGCCTCACGCACGGCCGGGTCTGCGAGCGCCCGGACCTGCGCATGCTCGTCACGCGCCTCGTCGACGAGGGCAAGGCGGTGGCGGCGGCGCAGGGCATCGAGCTCGACGCCGACCCCGAGGAGCTGATCGACCACGCGGCGCGCAGGGACGTCGCGTACGACCACAGGGCGTCGATGCTGCAGGACGTCGAGGCCCGGCGGCCGACCGAGGTCGACTACCTCAACGGGGGCATCGCCCGGTTCGGCCGCGAGCACGCCGTCCCGACGCCCCTCAACGAAGCGATCCAGGCCCTCGTGAAAGGAGTGGAGGCATCGTGGCAGAGTTAGCAGCCGAGCTCGCGCGGAGGCAGGCGAACGTGCGTGAGGCGCTCGCGCGGGACGGGCTCGACGCCGCGCTCGTCTGCGGCTCCGAGTACACGGGCTTCGAGGGGGCGGTCACCTATCTTTCCGGCTTCACGATCGTCCACCGCTACGCGTACGTGCTCCTCCCGCGTGACGGCGACCCGGCCGTCGTCTTCCCTGCGGAGGCGCGCTACGTCGGCGAGCACGGCGACTCCCTCGTCGCGGAGCAGGTGTTCGCCGACCGGCCCGGGGAATGGCTCGCCGACCGGCTGCGCGGGCAGCGAGTCGGCGTTTACGGGCTGGACTACGTCATGACGGTGCGTGACCACACGGCGCTCGCAGGCGCGTGCGAGCTCGTCCCGTGGGACGAGGAGTTCGATCTCGCCCGCGCCGTCAAGTCCGAGGCCGAGCTCGCGTCGGTGCGGGAGAGCGTCGAGATCAACACTGCCGGCTTCCACGCCTTCCGTGAGGCCTGGGCACCCGGCCGCAACGCGGCGGAGGTGCTGGCGCCCGCGGAGCGGCTGTTCGTCGAGCGGGGCTGCGGCCGGCTGACGATGAACATGGTCCTCGTCGGGGCGGAGTTCGCGCTCGCGCGGCGGGACACCGTCTTCGGCCAGTTCACGATCCCCTCCCTCGAGATCGCCGGGCCGGGCGGCCACTGGGTCGAGGTCTCGCGCGCGCTCGGCACGCCCAGCCCGGAGGTGCGGCGGATGCTCGAGGCGTACGAGGAGTACTTCGAGGTCGCGCAGTCCGCGCTCCGGCCGGGCGCGACGGCGCACGACGTCCACCGAGCCGTCTCCGCGGGCTTCACGCAGCGCGGCTACCACCTCGGCCATGTCACGGGCCACTCGATCGGGATGACGATGATCGAGCACCCCCGGATCGGGGAGGGCGTCGAGACCGAGCTCGCGGCGAACATGGTTCTGTCCATGCATCCGCATGCCATCGCCGCGGACGGGCAGGAGTGCCTCTACATGCAGGACACGTGGCTCGTCACCGCAGACGGCGGCGTTCCGCTCGCCGGTCTGCCGATGCGGATCTTCGATTAGGGTCCGCGCCGTGGAAGCTCCTCACGGTCACGAGGACGAGTTCCAGCCGATTCTCGCCGGCCCCGGCGAGAGCGACTACGAGCGGTATCTCCGCACCGACGAGCTCCTCTCGCTGCAGAAGACCCCGGACGAGTGGGTGCACCGCGACGAGCTCCTCTTCCAGACCGTCCACCAGTCGTCGGAGCTCTGGCTCAAGCACGCGTGGATGGAGGTCGAGGAGGCGACGCGGCTGATCGAGGCCCGCGATCTCGCCGGCGCGCTGCGGCTGCTGCGCCGCGCGTGCGTGGCGGTGAAGTACGTCGAGGGCTTCCTCGAGCATCTCGAGCAGATGTCGCCGTGGGAGTACCAGGAGGTGCGCCGCGTGCTCGGTCACGGCTCCGGCTTCGACTCGCCCGGCTTCCGCGAGATTCGCCGCGTCTCGCCCGGCCTGCTCGCCGCCTTCGACGCGCTGCGGCGCGAGCGCGGTCTCACCCTGCTCGACGTCTACACGCGGGGTCGCGAGCACGAGGAGATCTACCAGCTCGCCGAGGCGCTGATCGAGTGGGACGAGAGGGTCGGCGTCTGGCGCTTCCGCCACTTCAAGGTCGTGGCGCGGATCATCGGGGAGGAGGTCGTCGGCACCCAGGGCACGCCCGTGGAGCTGCTCGCCGGGCTGATCAAGCACAAGATGTATCCGGAGCTCTGGACGGTGCGCACCGACCTCACCGAGCTCGCCAAGGAATCCGACTGACGACCGGTGGCAGCCACCTACGCGGAAGTGCTTCGACTTCGTCGCGAATCCGTCACCCGGCCGCTGGTGGAGCGGCCGTTGTCGTCACACTCCTGTAACGGTGGCTGCCACCGGTCGATGATCAGCAGCCGGTGATCCCGCTCGAGGAGATCCGCCGGGCGCGAGAGCGGCTCGGCGACGACGTCCTCCGTACGCCGCTCGTCCCGTTCACGGCCGCCCACGACGGCAGGATCCTGCTCAAGCTCGAGTGCCTGCAGCCGGTCGGCTCCTTCAAGCTTCGTGGCGCGCTCTCGGCGATCCGCGCCGCTTCCCCCGCCGAGCTCGCAGCCGGGGTGGTCACGGCGAGTGCCGGGAACATGGCGCAGGGGGTCGCCTGGGCGGCGCGCGAGGCCGGTGTCCCGGCGCGCGTGATCGCTCCCGCCGATGCACCCCGGGCGAAGCTCGACCGGGTCGAGGCGCTCGGAGCCGAGCTCGTCCTCGTGCCGCACGAGGAGTGGTGGCGGGCGATGGTCGAGCGCGGGCGCCCGGGCGTGGACGGGCTGTTCGTCCACCCGGTCGACGACGAGGCGGTGATGGCGGGGAACGGCACGATCGGGCTCGAGCTCGCGGAGGACGCGCCCGAGTTCGACACGCTGATCGTGCCCTGGGGCGGCGGCGGGCTGACGACGGGGATCGCGAGCGCGCTCGCGGCACTGCGACCGGAGGTGCGCGTCGTCGCGGCGGAGCCGGAGACGGCGGCGCCGGTCGCGGCCTCGCTCGCCGCGGGGAAGCCGCGCGAGATCGAGTTCCGGCCCTCGTGGGTCGACGGCGCGGGCGGCCCGTCGCTCCTGCCCGGCATGTGGGAGCGAGCGCGCGGGCTCGTGGACGAGGCGGTCGCCGTCCCCCTGGACGAGGTCGCGGAGGCGGTGCGCCTGCTGGCGGCCCGCTCGCACGTCGTCGCGGAGGGAGCGGGTGCGCTCGCGCTCGCCGTCGCCCTCCGGCGCGACGACCGCTGCGTCTGCATCGTCAGCGGCGGCAACGTCGACGCCGCCGTGCTGGCCCGCATCCTCGCCGGCGACGAGCCCCGCTTGTAACAGTCTGTTACTTGCACGGGGCGTTGCTCCGTTCGAGCGTTCTCCCAAGGAGAACAGCGGCTTCGCGCCGCACCTTGTAACAGTCTGTTACTTGGCGAGCGTGCCGAGCTCGCGCACGAAGCCGTCGATCTCGTCCACCGTGTTGTAGTGGATGAAGCCGACGCGCACCGCGTCGTTCGGGTACGGCAGGCTCTCGCGCAACCCGAGCGAGTACCAGTTGTCGTGCGCCCACACGCCGTAGCCGCGCTCGGCCATCTTCACGGCGACGTCCGCCGCCTCGACTCCTTCGACGTTGATCAGGAACGTCGGCACGCGGCCCTCCATCGTCGGCAGGCCGTAGACCGTCACGCTCTCGGGCAGCGTCTCGAGGAAGCGGGCGCCGAGCATCCGCTCGTACTCGCGGAGCCCGCCGATGCCGCCGAGCGAGTCGAGGTAGGCGATGGTCGCGGAGAAGCCGGCGAGCAGCTCGTAGGGCGCCGTCCCGGTCTCGAACTTCCGCCCGACGGGCGTGGAGCCGGCCGGCCGCGCCTTGTAGGCGCGCCACGACTCGAGCAGCTCGTGCCGGCCGTAGGCGAGGCCGAGGTGCGGCCCGCAGAACTTGTACGGCGAGCAGAGGAGGACGTCGGCGCCGAGTGCCTGCGCGTCGAGCGGCTCGTGGGCGGCGTAGTGGACCGCGTCCACCCAGCAGAGGGCGCCCGCCGCGTGGGCGAGCTCCGCCACCCGCGGCACGTCGACGATCGTCCCGACCGCGTTCGACGCGGCGACGCAGGCGACGACGCGGACGCGCTCGTCGAGCTTGCGTGCGAGATCGTCGAGATCGAGCCGGAGATCGTCCGTCACGTCCACCCACTCCACCTCGAAGCCGCGGTCGGCGGCGACCTCGACCCACGGTGCGACGCCACCGTCGTGGTCGAGGCGCGAGACGAGGATCCGGTCGCCTGCCTGCCAGTCCCGCGAAGCGGTGCGCGAGAGGGCGAAGTCGAGCGTCGTCATGTTCGTCCCGAAGACGACGTCGTCCGCCGAGCAGCCGAGGAACCGGCCGGCGTCGGCGCGGGCACGCTCGAGGATCTCCTCGATGCGGCTGCCGGTCTCGTACGGTGCGCCGAGGTTCCCGCTCGCCTCGCGGAGCGTCCGTGCGATCGCCTCGCCGACCTCGTCCGGCACCTGCGATCCCCCCGGCGCGTCGAGGAACGCGAAATGGCCGTCGCGCAGGGAGGAGTAGCGCGCGCGCACGGCCTGGACGTCGAGTACGGTCGCAGCCATGGAGCGAGCGTACCCGCGACTGGCCCTCGGCTGCGGCAACTTCGGCGGCATCGGCTCCGCACCGGCGTTCTTCGGCCGGGGGGAGACGCTCGAGCAGGCCTTCGAGCTCATGGACGCGGCCTGGGCGGCGGGCATCACGTGGTTCGACACCGCCGACGCCTACGGGGGCGGGCGCAGCGAGACCTACATCGGGAAGTGGATCCGCTCGCGCCGCCCGGAGGGGCTGCGCCTGACGACGAAGACGTTCAACCCGGTGGAGGAGGGTGGCGACCGGGGCCTCGCGCCTGCCCGCATCCGCCGCCAGCTCGAGTCGAGCCTGCAGCGTCTCGGCCTCGAGCGCGTCGACCTCTATCTCACGCACGAGTGGGATCCGGACGTGCCGATCGAGGAGACGGCGGCCACGTTCGACGAGCTCGTCGCGGCCGGGAAGATCGGCGCCTACGGGCTCAGCAACGTCGACGGCGCGCAGCTTCGGCAGGCGCTCGACTGCGGCCCGTTCTCCGTCGTCCAGAACTCGTACTCCCTGCTCGACCGGGAGCCCGAGCGCGAGGTGCTGCCCACCTGCGCGGAGGCGGGCCTGGGCTTCCAGGCCTTCGGCCCGCTCGCAGGCGGCTGGCTCACGGGCAAGTACCGGCGCGGCGAGCCGCTCCCCGCGGGCTCCCGCATGACGCAGCGGCCCGGCCCGTACGAGCATCTCCGCACCGACCGCGTCTTCGACGGCCTCGAGGAGCTCGAGCGGCGCGGGGATCCGGCGACGCTCGCCCTCGCCTGGCTGCTCGCCGACCCGAACGTCAGCGTCGTCGTGGGACCGCGCCGCCCCGAGCACCTCGCGCCTGCCCTCGCCGCGGCGGCGTCGCCGCTGACGCCGCAGGAGCGGGACGAGCTGAGCGGTCTCTTCTAGCGCTGCGCGAGCGGGACGAACTCGCGCTCGTCGTAGCCCGTGTAGATCTGGCGCGGCCGGGCGATCTTCTGCTCGGAGTCGGCGAGCATCTCCTCCCACTGCGCGATCCAGCCCGGCAGCCGGCCGAGGGCGAAGAGCACGGTGAAGTAGTCGGTCGGGTAGCCCATCGCCCGGTAGATGATCCCGGAGTAGAAGTCGACGTTGGGGTAGAGCTTGCGCGAGACGAAGAAGTCGTCCTCGAGCGCGATCCGCTCCAGCTCGAGCGCGATCTCGAGCTTCGGGTCGGTCCCGGTCTGCGCGAAGACATCGTCCGCGACCCCCTTGATCAGCTTCGCGCGCGGGTCGTAGTTCTTGTACACGCGGTGGCCGAAGCCCATGAGCAGGCGCTCCCGCTTCTTCACGCCCTCGATGAAGGCCGGGACGTTCTTCACGTCGCCGATCTCGTCGAGCATCCGCAGCACCGCCTCGTTCGCGCCCCCGTGGAGGGGGCCGTACAGCGCCGCGACCCCCGCCGAGACGGCCGAGAACGGGTCGACGTGCGACGAGCCGACGCCGCGCACGGCGTTCGCGGAGCAGTTCTGCTCGTGGTCGGCGTGGAGGATGAGCAGGATCTCGAGCGCCCGCTGCAGCACCGGGTTCGGCTCGTGGCGGCCGCCGATCTCGAAGGTCATGTTGACGAAGTTGCCGATGTAGTCGAGGTCGTTCCGCGGGAAGACGTACGGCAGCCCGTGCGTGTGGCGGAAGACCCAGGCGGCGAGCGTGGGGAGCTTCGCGATCAGCCGCACCCGCTGCAGCCGGCGGCTCGCGGGGTCGGAGATGTTCTTCGCGTCGGGGTAGAAGGTCGAGAGCGCGCCGACGGCGCCGAGCAGCATCCCCATCGGATGTGCGTCGTAGCGGAAGCCGTCGAGGAAGCGGGTCAGGTTCGTGTGCACGTACGTGTGCGACCGCACCTCCTCCTCCCAGGCGTGCAGCTCGTCGGCGGTCGGCAGCTCGCCCTCGAGCAGGAGCCAGGCCGTCTCGAGGAAGCTCGCCTCGCCGGCGATCTGCTCGATGGGATAGCCGCGGTAGCGGAGGATGCCGGCCTCGCCGTCGATGTACGTGATCGCGCTGCGGCAGGAAGCGGTGTTGAGGAACGCCGGGTCGTACGACCTGAGCCCGAGCCGCCCGAGCTCGGTGGCCGGGATCGTGCCGTCCGTGATCGGGACCTCGACCTCTTCGCCGGTCCGGTTGTCGCGGATCGTCAGCGTCTCGTCGGCCACGTTGGTGACCTTATCGCGCATGCCAGTACGATCGAGCGCATATGGAGCCGCAGGTCGTCTGGACGCCGAGCCCCGAACGGGTCGCGTCCGCCACGATCACGCGCTACCGCGAGTGGCTGAACGAGACACGCGGTCTGCGGCTCGAGGACTACCACGACCTCTGGCAGTGGTCGGTGGACGAGCTCGACGCCTTCTGGGGCTCGATCTGGGAGTTCTTCGAGGTGGAGGCGAGCGAGCCGTACGAGCGCGTCCTCGGCCGGCGCGAGATGCCGGGCGCGGAGTGGTTCCCGGGAGCGCGGCTCAGCTACGCGCAGCACGTCTTCCGCGGCCGCGACGACTCCGAGGTCGCCATCCGCCACGCGTCGGAGCTGCGCCCGCTCGGCGAGTGGACGTGGGGCGAGCTGCGGGCGCGCGCGGGTGCGGTCGCGGCGGCGTTGCGCGAGGCGGGCGTCGAGACCGGGGATCGCGTCGCCGCCTACCTCCCGAACATCCCCGAGACGATCGCCGCCTTCCTCGGCTGCGCGAGCATCGGCGCGACGTGGTCGAGCTGCGCGCCGGAGTTCGGCGTGCGCAGCGTCGTCGACCGCTTCGCCCAGATCGAGCCCAAGGTGCTCCTCGCCGTCGACGGCTACCGCTACGGCGGCAAGGACTTCGACCGCGGCGAGGCGGTGGCGGAGCTGCAGCGGCAGCTGCCGACGCTCGAGCGCACGTTCGTGCTCCCGTACCTGTCCGGCGGCGACTGGGAGCTGCCGCCCGGCGAGCTCGAGTTCGCCCAGCTCCCCTTCGACCATCCGCTCTGGGTGCTCTACAGCTCGGGCACGACGGGACTGCCGAAGGCGATCGTGCACGGACAGGGCGGCATCCTGCTCGAGCACCTGAAGAAGCTCCGGCTCCACCTCGACGCCCACGCCGGCGACCGGTTGTTCTGGTTCACGACGACCGGCTGGATGATGTGGAACTTCCTCGTCGGCGGCCTGCTGTCGGATGCCTCGATCGTGCTCTTCGACGGGAACCCGGCCCACCCCGGCCTCGGCACGCTCTGGGATCTCGCCGACGCCGCCGGCATCACCTCCTTCGGTACGAGTGCCGGCTACCTCGCCGCGTGCCGGAAGGAGGGTGTGGAGCCGCGCGTGGGGCGCGACCTGTCCCGGCTCGACAGCGTCGGCTCGACCGGCTCGCCGCTGGCGCCCGAGTGCTTCGACTGGGTGCGGGAGGAGCTCGGCCAGGACCTCTGGCTCTACTCCACCTCCGGCGGCACCGACGTCTGCACCGCCTTCGTCGGCGGCGTCCCGACGCTCCCCGTCTACAGGGGCCAGCTGCAGGCCCGCTCGCTCGGCGCGAAGGTCGAGGCCTGGAGCGAGGACGGCCGTCCGCTCGTCGACGAGGTGGGGGAGCTCGTGCTCACCGAGCCGATGCCGTCCATGCCGCTCTACCTCTGGGGCGACGAGGACGGCTCCCGCTACCGCGAGAGCTACTTCTCGACCTTCCCCGGCGTCTGGCGGCACGGCGACTGGATCGAGATCACGCACCTCGGCACGGCGATCATCACGGGCCGTTCCGACGCGACGATCAACCGCGGCGGCGTCCGGATGGGGACGAGCGAGCTCTACCGCAGCGTGCTCGCGCTCGAGCAGGTGGTCGACGCCCTCG
>CAZRTE010000010.1:0-15241 GCA_964602945.1 uncultured Gaiellales bacterium | reverse complement strand
GGCGGCGGCAGCCGCATGACCCTGTTCGTCGTGCTCCGGGAGGGAGTCGAGCTCGACGAGGCGCTCGAAGGGGAGATCCGGCGCCGGATCCGGGAGGAGTGCTCGCCGCGGCACGTGCCCGACGAGGTGATCGCGGCACCCGAGATCCCGCGCACGCTCTCGGGGAAGATCCTCGAGGTCCCGGTCAAGCGGCTCCTGGCCGGAGCGACGCCGGACGCCGTCGCAAGCCGCGACTCGCTCGCGAATCCGGAAGCGCTCGACTGGTTCGCGCGGCTCGCGGCCGGGCGCTAGCCGCCGAGTTCGTCACCTAACTTCTTGGCGTCCGGGGCGTCCAAGAGTGGTGATGTGTAGCAATGGCGGCGTCTTTGCGGTACGTTCCCCGCGGTCGTGAGCGTCAGCGCAGATCCCCCCGTCACCGTAGACGTCCCGCCAACCCCCGCCGAGGGCGAGGGGGTCAAGGCACGGAGCTACTGGGAGCTCGTCTGGATTCGGTTCCGGCGGGACAAGCTCGCGCTCCTCAGCGCCGGCGTCGTCATCTTCCTGTTCCTCTCGGCCTTCGCGGGCGGTCCGCTGGCGGCGTGGCTGCTCGGGCACGGCCCGAACGACCAGTTGCCCTACGGCGTCGATCCGCACTCCTTCGTGCCGGTCGGCCCGTGGACGCACGTCCTGCAGGCGCCGTACCGGGGAATGCCGCACGCGGAGAAGTACGGCTCGACGCTGTTCGTGCTCGGCGGCTCGGACAACCTGGGCCGCGATCTGTTCCTGCGCATCCTCTACGGCGGGCAGACCTCGCTCGAGGTGGGCGTGTTCGCCACGATCGGCTCCGTCTCGCTCGGCGTCCTGATGGGTCTGATGGCCGGCTACTTCCGCGGCTGGGTCGACACCGTGATCTCGCGCCTGATCGAGATCGTGATGGTCTTCCCGTACCTGCTCTTCGTCATCGCGCTGCGGATCGTGGCGGGGCCGGCGCTGAACAGCATCACGCTCGGCTTCCTCAAGCCCGGCGTGTTCATGCTCGCCCTGATCTTCAGCGTCTTCGGCTGGTTCTACCCGGCCCGGATCATGCGCGGCGTCGTCTTCTCCCTGCGCGAGAAGGAGTTCGTGGAGGCGGCGCGGATGACCGGGGCGAGCGACTGGCGGATCATGCGCTCCCACCTGCTGCCCCACCTCGTCGCGCCGATCATCGTCTACTCCAGCATCCTCGTCGCCACGAACATCCTCGGCGAGGCCGGACTCGGCTTCCTCGGGCTCGGCATCCTGCCGCCCACGGCGAGCTGGGGCAACCTGCTCGCCCTGGCGCCGCAGTACTACCAGACCCAGATCTGGATCCTCCTGTTCCCCGGCCTGGCCATCCTGTTCACGACGATGGCCTTCAACCTCCTCGGCGACGGCCTCCGCGACGCCGTCGACCCTCGCTCCCAACTCTAAGGTTCTTCGTCCTCTAACTCTTTCAACCTGTAATCGTCTCTAGTTAACGCTGGTGTCTCTCACTCACCTCAACCGGGCCGCTCGTGAGGGCGTGCGGATCCGAGACGGAAGGAGTCATATGCGCAGGAAGCACCTGCTCTCCCTGCTCATGCTGGGCATGGGGGTGGCGTTGCTCGTTGCTGCGACGACCGTTGGCGTGGCCACGGCGAAGTCGCAGAAGCACAACGCGCAGCACGCCAAGCGTGGCGGCGTGCTGCGGCTCGACCAGTCGGGCGGTTCGTTCGACACGCTCGACCCGGGCCTCGCGTACGTCACGAACGACTGGGCCGTCCTCAGCAATACCTCGCTCTTGCTGGTGAACTTCCCCAACAAGGGGGGTAAGGCCGGGACGCAGCTCTTCCCGGAGGCGGCGAAGGCGTTCCCGACGATCTCGAAGAACGGGAAGGTCATCACGTTCCATCTCCGCAAGGGCCTGCGGTTCAACAACGGCAAGAAGGTCACTGCGGCCTCCTACGCGCGGGCGATCGAGCGGGTTCTGAGCCCGAAGATGTACGCGCAGTACGGCTGCTTCATCGCGCTCGACCAGCTGCTCCGCGGCGGGACGAAGTTCGCGAACTGCGCCGGCAAGTCGGGCGTCAAGACGTCGAACCACATCGCCGGCGTCAAGGCGAAGGGGCTCACGCTCCAGCTCCGCCTGACCAAGCCGAACGCGACGATCGTGAACATCATGGCGATGCAGTGGTTCGGCGCGGTCGTGCCGAACATGAAGTACTACAAGCACGACAGCGGCGGCATCCTCACGTACCCGTCCGCCGGCCCGTACTACCTTGCGTCGAACAACCTGACCAAGCTGACGGTGCTGAAGCGGAACAAGTACTACCACGGGTCCCGCCCCGCGAACCCGAACGAGATCATCATCCACACGTACCCGAACTCGGACGGTGAGGCCGCAGTCCTCCAGACCGAGAAGGGTCAGATCGACATGGACATGGCAGGCGTTCCGGCCGACGACGTCGCGAAGGTCGCGAACACGTACGGCGTGAACAAGGGCCAGTTCCACGTCGGCGGCACGAGCTGCATCATCTGGACGGCCCTGAACAACCTCAAGGGCCCGACGCAGTTCGCCTCGATCCGCAAGGCGATGAACTACGCGATCGGCCGCAAGCCGATCATCCAGCTCGGCGGCCCGTACTCGGGCAAGCCTGCGGATCAGATCCTCGTTCCGGGTATGCCCGGGTACAAGAAGTTCACGGTGTACCCGAACTACCCGAACTTCCCGAAGGCGAAGCAGGTCGGCGGTGCCACCCTCAGGGGCCATTCCGGCGACCTGATCAACATCTACTACCGGACGTCGAGCAACGCGCAGACGAACATCGCGCTGTTCGAGCAGAAGCAGCTGCAGCAGATCGGCTTCACGAACGTGAAGCTGCAGGCCGCGGACGTGACGTCCTACTACGGGCCGCTCATGACCAAGAGCGTCGCGGGGTCTGCCAACGGCTACAACCTCGCCCGCTCCGGTTGGTGCGCGGACTACTTCGACCCGTTCGACTACATCAACGTCAACTTCGACGGTCGCACGATCACCGATACCGGCAACACGAACTACATGTACTTCAACAGTTCGAAGTTCAACAAGCAGATGGACAAGGCGGCACGCCTGTCCGGCAACGCGCGCTACGCGCTGTACGCGAAGCTCGACAAGGAGCTGATGACGAAGTACGCGCCGGTGGTCCCGGTCGACGTTGCGAACAACCGGTACCTGACCTCGAAGCGGGTCAAGAACTACATCTACAGCAACTACTTCGGCTATCCGGACTTCAACGCCATCGTTCTCGGCTAGGAGCCGACCGGTCGAAGAGAGCAACAACGGAGGGGCGCCCCAGCGGCGCCCCTCCGGAACCTCCACCGAACTGCAGAACAGACAAGAACCAGGACCCGAGACCCGAACCCCGTAACCAGTGGCCTACTTCATCATCCGGCGCATCTTCTGGGCGGTCTTCCTCTTCCTGGTCGCCACGATCATCTCGTACATCATCTTCTTCATCATCCCGGCCGATCCCGCGGAGATCGCCGCCGGACCGCACGCGACGGCGCAGATCGTGGCCCACATCCGGAAGAGCCTCCACCTCGACCTGCCGTTCTACCAGCAGTACTGGCTCTTCCTCTGGAACATGATCAGGCACCAGTCGCTCGGCTACTCGTACCGCAACGGAACGTCCGTGCGGTTCATCATCGGCCAGGATGCTCCGGTCACGGCCTCGCTCGTGTTCGGCGGCGCCTTCTTCTGGCTCATCCTCTCGATTCCCGTGGGCATCCTCTCGGCGCTCCGCCCGCGCTCGATCCTCGACCGGCTCAGCATGGTCTTCGTCCTCGTCGGGATCTCGACGCCGGTCGTCTGGATCGGCCTGATCTTCGCCTACGTCTTCGGCTACAAGCTCGGCTGGACGCCGATCGCCACCTACTGCAACTTCTTCCCGAGCCACCAGACCGGCGTGTGCTCGGGGCCCATCAACTGGGCCTACCACCTGATCTTGCCCTGGATGACGTTCATGCTCATCTTCTCGGCGCTCTACGTGCGCCTCATCCGGGCGAGCGTGATGGAGACGATGTCGGAGGACTATGTCCGCACGGCCCGCGCGAAGGGCGCGTCGGGCGCGCGCGTGCTCTTCAAGCACGTGCTGCGCAACAGCATGCTGCCCGTCGTGACGATCCTCGGCATGGACCTCGGCCTCGCCCTCGGCGGCGCCGTGTTCACCGAGACGGTGTTCAACCTGAACGGCCTCGGCCAGGCTCTCGTCGGCGCAGCGACCCAGGACGACCTCCCCGTCGTCGTGGGGATCGTCGTCTTCGCGACCATCTCGGTCATCGTGTTCAACTTCATCGTGGACGTCACCTACGCCTGGCTGGACCCGAGGATCCGCCTCACCACCTGACGATGGCGCTGCTCGAAGTCACCGACCTCAGCACTCGCTTCCGCACGGACGACGGCGTCGTCAAGGCCGTGTCGGGCGTGACGTTCGCGGTCGACCGCGGCAAGACGCTCGGCATCGTGGGCGAGTCGGGCTCCGGCAAGAGCGTCACCTTCCTCACGGTGATGGGCCTCGTCGACCCGCGCCACGCCGACGTGACCGGCTCCGTCCGCTTCGACGGCGCGGAGATCCTCGGCGCGAGCACCTCGCGGCTGCGCAACATCCGCGGCGCGCGGATCGGGATGATCTTCCAGGACCCGATGACCTCGCTCAACCCGGTGAAGCGAATCGGGTGGCAGCTCGAGGAGGCGGTCCTGCTCCACAACGACGTGACGCGCGCGGAGGCGCGGCGCCGCGCGATCGAGATCCTCGAGGAGGTCGAGATCCCGCGCGCCGACTCGCGGGTGGAGGACTATCCCCACCAGTTCTCGGGCGGCATGCGCCAGCGCGTGATGATCGCGATGGCGCTGATCAACCAGCCCGAGGTCCTGATCGCCGACGAGCCGACGACCGCGCTCGACGTGACGACGCAGGCGCAGATCCTGCGGTTGATGAAGCAGCTGCAGGACGAGCACGGGACGGCGATCGTGATGATCACGCACGATCTCGGCGTCATCGCCGAGCTCGCCGACGACGTGGCCGTGATGTACGGCGGCCGGATCGTCGAGGAGGCGAAGGTCAACGACCTGTTCGCGAAGCCCGAGATGCCGTACACGTGGGGCCTCCTCGGCTCGCTGCCGCGGGTGAACGCCACCGCCGAACGGCTCGAGCAGATCCCGGGCCAGCCGCCTTCGCTGCTGCGCCCACCGCCCGGCTGCGCCTTCAATCCTCGCTGTGCCTACGCGTTCGACAGATGTCGCGAGGAGCTGCCGGAGCTGCTGCCCGTGCCGGGCAAGACGGAGCACCACTTCCGCTGCCACCTCGACGACGCCGAGCGCGACCGCCTGTGGGCCGCCAAGCAGGCGGCGCTCGCGGAGGCCGAAGGGAGCGCGGCATGAGCGAGCTGCTCGTCGTCGAGGACCTCCAGAAGTACTTCCCCGTCACCCGCGGCCTCGTCTTCCAGAAGGAGGTCGCCCAGGTCAAGGCGGTCGACGGCGTCAGCTTCACGCTCGAGGCCGGCGAGACGCTCGGCGTCGTGGGCGAGTCGGGGTGCGGCAAGTCGACGATGGCGCGCTGCATCGCCCGGCTGCTCGAGCCGACGGGCGGCAAGGTCGTCTTCGACGGGCACGACATCACGCACCTCGACCGGAACTCGATGCGGCCGATCCGGCGCGACATGATGATGGTGTTCCAGGACCCCTACGCGTCGCTCAACGCACGCAAGCGCATCGGCTCGATCGTCGGGGAGCCGCTCGAGGTGCACAAGATCGGCTCCGAGAACGACCGGAGACGGCGCGTGCAGGAGCTGCTCGAGATCGTCGGGCTCAACCCCGAGCACTACAACCGCTTCCCGCACGAGTTCTCGGGCGGCCAGCGGCAGCGGATCGGGATCGCCCGCGCGCTCGCCATCAACCCGAGGCTGATCATCTGCGACGAGCCCGTCTCGGCGCTCGACGTGTCCGTGCAGGCGCAGATCCTGAACCTGCTCAAGGACCTGCAGCGCGACTTCGACCTCACGTACATCTTCATCGCCCACGACCTGAACGTCGTCCGCCACATCTCGGATCGCGTTCTCGTGATGTACCTCGGCAAGCCGGTCGAGACCGGCTCCAAGCAGGAGCTGTACGCCGGGCCGAAGCACCCCTATAGCGGTGCGCTCCTCTCCGCGGTGCCGATCGCCGACCCGAAGCTCGGGCGGGAGCGCAAGCAGATCGTGCTCACGGGCGACGTTCCGAGCCCACTCAACCCGCCGGAGGCGTGCCGCTTCCACCCGCGCTGCCCGCGCTTCGTCGACGGCAAGTGCAACGTCGAGGAGCCCGAGCTGACGCCGGTGCCGGGTGCCGCCGACCACGCGTTCGCGTGCCACTTCCCGCTCGAGCGCTGGCCACTGAACGAGGCAGAGTTCAGCCGCGCGGGCACGGCCTCGCTCGCCGGCAGCGACGACTAGCCGGGCGCTACCGGAGCTGCGCGTGCTACGGGCGGCCTTCCGGCGCATTGCTGCGATCGTCGCGGTCACGCTGGGTGGCACGGCCGCCGTCTCCGCGAGTCTCGGCGCGCTCTCGGGCCGTAGCGTCCTCCACGCGCTCGCCGTCGGCTACTACGTCGTCGGCACCGCCGTCCTGATCGGCTGCTTCGTGATCGGCGCCCGGGGGCCGCTCCGGCGCGCTCAGGGAGACGACGGCGAGGAGCCGGGGATGATCCCTCCCTCGATGTTCGGCGGGCTCTTCGGCTCCGGCAGCGCGCGCAGGCGCCGGGGCAGGCGCAAGGCGACTCCCGAGGAGCGGCGGGGCGCCACGTTGACCTCGCTCGGGCTGTTCGCGCTGGGGCTCCTGCTCATCCTGATCGGTGCCGTCGCCGACCCGTCACGGCGTGCGTTCTAGGCGTTCGAGCTCGGCCGGCGCGAGGGCCGAGGAGATCCGCCGATGATCCGGTTCCTGCTCCGCCGCCTGTTCTGGGCGATCTTCATGTTCGTCGCCGGGACGATGATCACGTTCGCGATCTTCTACATCGCGCCGAGGGATCCCGCCGCGCTGATCCCCGGTGGCAGTGAGTACAGCGTCTCCGGCCAGCGCATCTATCTCGCGTTCCACTTCGACGTGCCCATCTACCAGCAGTACTGGATCTTCCTCTGGAACATCATCCGGCACGGCTCGCTCGGCTATTCCTTCTCGCACGGCGCGTCGGTGCGCTCGATCCTCGCCGAGGATGCCCCGATAACCGCGTCGCTCGTCCTTGGAGGAGCCGTCTTCTGGCTCCTGCTCGCGGTCCCGATCGGGATCGTCTCCGCGTTGCGGCCTCGCTCGCTGCTCGACCGGGCCGGGATGACCTTCGTCCTCGTCGGCATCTCGGTGCCGTCGGTCTGGATCGGCATGATCCTCGCCTACGTGTTCGGATTCCGGCTCGGCTGGACGCCGATCGCCGACTACTGCCCCTTCTTCCCGAAGCACGGGCTCTGCTCGGGTCCCGCCCATTGGGCGTACCACCTGATCCTGCCCTGGCTGACGTTCATGCTCGTCTTTGCTGCGATCTACACGCGGATGATCCGGGCCAACATGCTGGAGACGCTGTCGGAGGACTACGTCCGCACGGCTCTGGCCAAGGGAGCGGCGGGCAGGCAGCTGCTCGTCCACCACGTACTGCGGAACAGCCTGCTGCCCGTGCTGACCATGCTCGGCATGGATCTCGGCCTCGCGATCACCGGGGCCGTGTTCACGGAGACCGTCTTCAACCTCAACGGCCTCGGCGGCGAGCTGGTGAGGGCCGCGAACCCCCCTGTCGACCTGCCCGTGATCGTGGGCATCGTCGTCGCCATCACCCTGGTCGTGGTGGTCCTGAACTTCTTCGTGGACGTCGCCTACGCCTTCCTCGATCCGCGAGTCCGGCTGAGGGCCTGAGCGCGGCGCGTGCCGGCGGGAGGAGCAGGCTGGCTCGTCAGTTGCCCGGATTCGCCGGGACCGGCGGCATCCAGTGCGGCAGCCAGTAGTTGACGAGCCACTTGCCGTGGATCTTCTGCAGTCCGAGGTAGAACAGGAGGTGCGGACGCGTGTTCGACCCGCGCTTGGCGACGAGGTCGACCTCGAACAGGATCTGCTTGTTGTACGACCAGTCGACCTGGAACGACGCGGTCTTCGCGTTGCTCGCGTGGTAGGGCATGACCGCGATGTTGCCCTTGTCCCACGTCTGGCGGCTCTGGCCGCCCTTGATCGCCGGCCCGACGAGCGGATAGATCGAGTCGAGGTGCTGGCGCTGCACGGCGGTCTCGACGAACTTCCGGGCGATCTTGAACGCCACGGGGGGTGGCGGCGCCTTCGTCAGGTGCGGGGCGAACTTCGCCGGCTTGTTCGAGAACGTGTCCGGGGTGCCGGACGAGCCCCTGAGCAGGTAGACGGAGACGAAGGCAGCGATGCCGATCGCGAGAACGCCCCCACTGACCCAGAGGAGGCGGCGCTGCGTGCGGGGGGACGAGAAAAGACCGCCGCTTTCCGAGGACATCATGGACGGCATGGGAACTGAGACGAAGGTACCAGAGAAAAGTTAGCCCTGCCGTCCGCCGCCCGCCGGCTCACGCGGCGGCCTGGGCAGCGGCGGTAGCGAGCGGTTCCGCGACCGCTCGTACAGCCGGCGCCGGCGGCGATTCCGTACCGTCGAGACGATCAGGAAGACGGCGGGGAAGACGAACACGAGCAGGACGACTCCGCCTCCGACGAGCAGCCAGTTCTCGCTGAGCGTGGCCGAGGAACGGGGAATCTCCCCCTGCGGGCTGCCGGCGGCGTAGTCCGCCGGCCCGACCTCGCGCTGGCCGGTCTTCGTCGGCTTCTGCATCGTCGCGACCGTGTAGAGGCGGTTGACGAGCCAGCGCGAGCCGCGCTTGATCACCTCGCCCGAGAAGACCCATGCCGAGGTCTTCTCGCCGGCGCGCGGATGGACGAGAAGGTTGAAGACGACGAACTTCGGCCCGGCGTCGATGGTCGTCCAGCCGTGGAACGTCTTTCCGGCGGTCGGGTAGTAGGGGAACGGGCTCGTGCCGGACTCCCACTCCTTCAGCGACGACCCGCCCTTGAGCTCGGGCCCCGCGAGCTGCCAGGCGGTCGCCATGGACTCGCGGGCGAGCGCGGCCGGGATGAAGCGGTCGAGCGTGGCGTTGATCGCGCGCCGCTCCGCGGCCGGGACGTGCTCGTTGACGGGCTTGACGATCTGCGCCGGTCGCGCGTTCTTCGCCGGGTTGGGATTCGGCGGCTGCGGGTTGGGAATGAGGAGCACGATCGCGGCGATCACAGCGCCCACGACGGCGGGCAGGCCGACCGTCCAGCCCAGCCTTCGTCTCATGCGTGGAGAGGCGAGAATTGTCACCGCCGGCCCGAGGGTACCAGTGGGACGCCGCTAACTTTCGACGCGTATCCACGTCCACGTGAAAGGATGAGCGCCACACGGGACCAGTGCCGGGAATGGCGTCTACTCGCCTCGTGCGAGCTCGACGGGGAGCTGTCGGAGCTCGGCGCTGCGCGCCTGCGCCACCACCTCTCCGACTGCGCCGACTGCGCCCGCTGGGTCGCCGAGACACGCTCGGTCACGGAGCTTCTCCGGGACGCCGAGCTCGCTCCGGTCGAGCGGGGGATCCAGCTGCCCGCCCTGCGCCGCCGGCTGTCTCGTGCCAGTGGGCTCGTCGGCGCGGGCGCGTCCGCGGCGGCGGCGGCGGTCGCCGCTGTCCTCGTCGGCTTCCCGTCCAGCACCGCGCCGACTCCCTCGACCACGTCCATCAGCGTGGCGAACGTTCCGGGTACCAGCTGCACCGCGTGCACGGAGGACCACATCGTCCTGACGGCGTTCACGCAGGCGCTGATCGCGCCGCGTCCGAGCGGCATGAACAACCCGTCGGTCGAGATCGAATAGCTTCGTTCCGGACGGCGTGAGCGGCCCGGCAGGCGCCTCAGAGGGAGGCCGGCTCGTGCGCCTCGCTCTCCACCACCGCCGTCAGAGCCGCCTCCCGGGCCAACTCCAACTCGTCGCGGTCGCGCGTCCGCTCGGACTCCCTCGACGCTCGAGCGAGCAGCTCGTGCTCAACGCAGTACGCGCTGAGAGTGAGCGTGGAGCACCCCGGAAATGCGCAACCGTGCAACATCGGCATTCACAGAACCCTAACACTCTGAGCTGCAAGTGCCAGGAAGTGCGGCGATACGAGTGGCACGTTTCCGGGTACTAGTCGCGCGGTGTCTCAGGATCGTCTGCGTCGTCGCCCCTCTCGTGGCGCTCGCGCTCGCCGGCTGCGGCGCCTCGACAGGGGCGCGAACCCAAGCCTCCCCGAGGCTGCCACGCGCGCTCGCGCAGACGTGGGAGAAGCGCGCGAACACGATCGCCGCCTGCACACGAACTCCCGGGCGGGCACGGTCGCCCCGCCTCCGAGCGGCACGAACGTCGCTCAGCAGGCGCACGAGCTGGTCCGCTGGCTCAGGCACTACGCGCGCTGACGCGCTTCTCGCCGGGCTGTCCGCCCCCGGCCTCGCCGTACCAGCCGTGCTCGAGCAGCTCCCGCGTCTCCTCGACGCCGGTCGCCCAGACGCGGAGGACGTCCTCGTCCGGGAGGGCGTAGAAGCCGCCGTACTGGCCGTCGCCCGCCGCCTCGCGCATCGCCCGGGGCGCTGCCGGGAGCGGTTGCGACAGCGGCTCCTTCCGCTCGGCCGGCAGCTCGACTCCGTCGAGGCGCGTCCAGGGGAAGTTCTCCATCCACGAGGCGTGGCTCGCGCCCGGGTCGAGCTCCTGCACGAGCTGCCGGACGCGCTCGCCGATCCACCAGTTGTGGAACAGCACCTGCGCGTCGTCGTGCCCGGCCGCCCACTCGCGGCGCGCGCCGTCGGCCGGGATGTTGCCGCCGTGGCCGTTCACGATCAGGATCCGCCGGAAGCCCTGGGCGTGGAGCGAGTCGAGCAGGTCGCGGACGACGGCGAGCAGCGTCTCGACCCGCAGCGTCGGAGAGCCGGGATAGGCGCCGAAGCTCGGCGTCAGGCCGTAGGCGAGCGCCGGCAGGACCGGAACGCCGACGGGCTCCGCGGCCTCCGCCGCGATGCGCTCGGCGAGGATGCTGTCCGTCTCGAGCGAGAGGTAGCCGTGCTGCTCGGTCGAGCCGATCGGCAGCACGATCCGGTCGTCGCGCTGCAGGTACTCCTCGAGCCGGAACCAGTTGAGATCGCGCACCCGCACAGTCCGAGTATGAGCGTTCGGGCCGGAATGAGATGATCCGTGCCGTGAGCGTCGTACCGCACGAGTCGTACTCCGAAGACGAGGAGCTCCCGGCCTGGAGCCTGCCCGCCGACGCCGTCGGGCGGATCCGCGTGCCGGGGACGCTGCCCGAGGAGGTCACGCGGGAGTGGGCCTGGGGCGGCTCGACCGGCGCGGGCGTCCGGGTCTGCATCCTCGACAGCGGCATCGAGCTCGACCACCCGCTCGTGGGGCAGGTCGAACGCTCCGTCGCCGTTCTCCGCGACGAGGAGGGGGAGCTGCACGTCTCCGACGACGGCGAGGGTGACCTCTGCGGCCACGGCACCGCGTGCGCCGGCGTCGTCCGCTCCCTCGCTCCCGACGTCGAGCTGACGAGCGTCCGTGTGCTCGGCGAGGGCTACACCGGCGGCGGCGAGATCATGCTGCGCGGTCTCGCGTGGGCGATCGAGGAGGGTTTCCAGGTCGTCAACATGAGCCTCTCGACGACGCGGACGAAGTACGTCGAGCGGCTGCACGAGCTCGCCGACCATGCGTACTTCCGGCGGGTCCTCCTCGTCGCCTCTGCCCACAACATGCCGGTGGAGAGCTTCCCGTGGCGGTTCGCGAGCGTCATCTCGGTCGGCAGCCACGAGGAGCCCGACCCGCTCACCTTCTACTACAACCCCACGCCGCCGGTGGAGTTCTTCGGGCGCGGGCTCGACCTCGACGTGGCGTGGCTCGGCGGCGGAACGCTCCGCTGCACCGGGAACAGCTTCGCGACGCCGCACATCGCCGGCATCTGCGCCCTCATCCTCGCGAAGCATCCGGGGCTGACGCCGTTCCAGCTCAAGAGCGTGCTCCACCAGACGGCATCCAACGCGGGAGGAGGGCAATGAGCGATCTCGAGGCCGCGGTCGCCGCGGGCGTGCTCGGCGCAGACGAGGCGCATCGCGCGCTGCTGCAGGCGACCGTGGAGGTGGCGCGGGCGATCTTCCGCGCGAAGGCTGCGTCGGTCTTCCTCCTCGACGAGGAGACGGACGAGCTCGTGTTCGAGGCCGTCGCCGGTGAGGGGGAGGGCGAGCTGATCGGCATGCGCTTCCCCGCGGGCAACGGGATGGCCGGCTGGGTGCTCACGACGCGGCAGCCGCTCGTCGTGGACGACCTGCACTCGGACACCCGCTGGTCACGCTCCCAGGCGGAGTCGACCGGGTACGTCCCGAAGAGCATGATGTCCGTGCCGCTGCTCGTGGAGGAGCGTGCGCTCGGCGTGCTCTCGGTGCTCGACCGATCGACGGAGGTACGCCTCACGCTCTCGGAGGTGGACCTGCTCGGGCTGTTCGCGAACCAGGCGGCGATCGCGCTCGACCTTCTGCAGCGGGCGCGGCGAGCCCGCGAGGCGCTGGCCGGCGAGGGGAGGCTCGCCCCGCTCGCCAAGATCGCCGCCCGCCTCGAGGAGGGCGAGCGCGAGACCGCGTTCGAGCTGCTGCAGGTGCTCGAGAAGCTGCTGCGGCAGACGGGCTAGCCGAGCAGGGCTCCGGCGGGGAGCCGCGAGAGGACGACGCTCTCTGCCGCCTCGCGCGTCGGAGCGTGGCCGGTGACGGCCGCGACGAAGTCGTTGCGCGCGATCGAGTAGAGGCGCAACTCGTCGGCCGCGCGCACGGTCGCCGTGCGCGGGACGTCGCGCAGCAGCGCGATCTCGCCGAAGAAGTCGCCGGGGCCGAGCTCCCGGGACTGGGCGCCGTCGAGCTCGACCGTCGCGCTGCCGGACGCGATCGCGTAGAAGTCGTGACCGGTCTCGCCGCGGGTGACGACCGCCGTCCCGGGCGTGGCGGTCACGGCCTCCGCGCCGGCGGCCAGACGCTCCAGCACCGGCTCCGGCAGCCGGGCGAAGATCTCGATCCGCCGCAGCAGCTCCAGCGGCTCCTCGGCGATCACGGCGCGCGCGTCGATCCTGCGCAGCGCCGGCCAGGACGGAACGAGCAGCACGGGCAGGAACGCTCCGGTGGCGACGAGCGCCGTCCGCGGGCCGAACGAGGAGACGAGCAGCGGCGCGACGAGGGCACCGACGGCCGTGGCCGCGAGCGCCAGGCTCTCGAGGACGGCGAAGACGCGGCCGAGCACCTCGTTCGCCGTCGAGCGCTGCACGAGCGTGATGCCGTTGACCTGGACGAGGGTCGCGGCCATCCCGATCGCACCGAAGAGGACGAGAGCCGGCGCCAGCGTCGACACCGCGGCCGCGATCCCCACGCCGAGCCCCCAGAGGAGCAATCCGAGCGCGAAGCCGCCGGCGAGCCTGCGGCGCGCAGCGAGCACGGCGACGACCCCCGCGCCGAGGACGCTGCCGATGCCCATGGCGGTGTTCAGCCAGCCGACGCCCGCGTTGCCGCTGTGCAGCAGCTGGAGCGCGAGCACCACGAGCAGCACCTCGACCGCCCCGAACACGATCTCCTGCGCCGTCGTCAGGCCGATCACCACCCGCAGCGCGGGTGTGCGCACGGTGGTCGTGAAGCCTGCGGTGAGCTCCGGGAGGAAGCGCGGTCGCTCCGTCCGCTCGGGCGGGACGTCGTGCGGCACCTGCAGGACGAACAGCGCAGACCAGACGAAGAGCGCGCCGTTGAGGGCGAAGACCGCGGACGGGCCGCTCAGCGCGAGCAGGATCCCGCCGAGCGCCGGGCCGGCGAACATACCGACGCTCGCGACGGTGTTGCCGACGAGGTTGGCGGCGGTCAGCTCCTCGGGCGACTCGACGAGCGAGGGCAGCAGGGCCGCCTGCGCCGGCGAGAAGGCGCCCGACACGACCGTCGAGGTGACGGCGAGCACGTAGATCACGTAGGGGCTGCCGCCGGTGGTCGCCACGGCCGTCATGCCCGCGAAGATCCCGCAGCGGATCACGTCGGCGCTCAGCATCAGCCGCTGGCGCGACCAGCGGTCGGCGACGACGCCCAGCCACGGCGCCGCGAGGGCCGACAGCATGAAGCGCGCGAAGAAGAGGAACCCGACGGCGCGCACGCCGCTGGCGTGGTAGGCGTAGACCGGCAGCGCGACGCCGTAAGCCCAGGTGCCCAGCGTCGAGCCCATTCCCGCTATCTGGACGTTGCGGACGCGCGGGTTCGCGAAGACCCTGGCGAAGGCGCGCAGCGACCCGGCGACACTCACGTTGCGCAGGATGGCAGGCTTTCTTGCGAAATTGAAGCCTCGATGGGAAGATTTCTCCTCCGGCGCACGTCTGGGGTTGTGACAGCGCCTAGTCGGGCGTGAAGATTCCGAAGGAGGAGCAGATATGTCGGACGAGCAGAAGAAGGAAGAGGCGGAGGTCGAGGCTCACCGGCGGATGGCCGCGAACGACGAGCCCACCGACGAGGCGACCGAGGACGAGGTCGAAGCGCACGTGCGGAAGTCCAACGTCCGTCTCGACTCGCCCCGCGCGAGCTAGGCGAGAGACACTCTTGAAGGGCCCGGCCGGAGGCCGGGCCCTTTTTCTTGGTCCGGGGTTCCCCGCTCTGGTCAGGCAGGGGAGCGGGTGGAGCGCGCCGCTGCCTCGGCTGCGGCGGCATGGCTCTCGGCCTCGACGACGCGCGGGTCGCCCGGCAGGGTCGTGAGGTTCACGGCGACGAGCTCCTGGGCGCCGCGGGCGACGCCGGCCGCCAGCGCCGCCGCGGCGGCTACGTCGGCGTGGACGCGCGACTCGACGTTCGAGCCGGCGGCCGCGCAGAGCTGCGCGAGGTCGGCGGCGAGGGCCGCCAGCGCGAGCGGGGGCTCCGCGGCAGCCGCCACGGCGCGGCCGAGGGCGAAGTCGCGCCGCTCCGGCGACGGATCCGTGGTGGGAGCGTTCTGCGCCTCGATTGCGTGGCGGTAGGCCTCGGCGTCCTCGTCGACGAGCGCTGCCGCCCGCTCGCGCAGCGACTCCGCCTGCGCCGCGATGCCGACGGCGTCGGGCCAGGCGTCGGCCGAGAGACGAGCGGCCATCTGGACGACGGCGGCGGCAGCCGCGAGCGCTGCCGCCAGGGCCGAGCCCGACCCCGGAACGGCACGCGGCGCTGCCAGCTCCTCGA
>CAZRTE010000009.1:0-47753 GCA_964602945.1 uncultured Gaiellales bacterium | reverse complement strand
GTTTCAGCGGCGGCCGCTGTCGCAGCGGCGGTCGCGCTCGTGACGGCGTGCGTCGGCACCGGCGCGACGGGCACGCGAACCATGCGGAGCGTCCGGACGGGTGGCGCGGCGCACCCCGCGGGACTCGCGGACGCCGCCGAGGTCGTGATGGGCACGCTCACGGCGGCGCCGACCCCCTCCTTCCTCGCTCGCGTCCGCCACGGGAAGATGGGAGGCGTCGTCCTGCTCGGCAACGGCTGGCTCTCCCGCAGCACGGCGGCGAGCGTCACCGCGGCGCTGCAGCAAGCGGCCTGCACCCGCGGCGAGCCGCTCCTGATCGCCGTCGACCAGGAGGGAGGCATCGTCAGGCGCCTCGCCTGGGCACCGCCGACCGAGGCGCCCGCGGACATGAAGACCCCGGCCGACGCGCGCGAGCAGGCGACGGGGGCGGCAGCGGCACTTCGGTCCGTCGGGATCGACATCGACTTCGCGCCGGTTCTCGGTACGCCGGCCTCGGCGGGCAACTTCCTCGGCACGCGCGCCTTCTCGCGCTCGCCGTTCCGGAACGCGAAGATGGGGCGGGCCTTCGTCCGCGGCCTGCAGCAGAACGGCATCGCAGCCACCGCGAAGCACTTCCCGGGACTCGGCCTCGCGAGCGGCAACACCGACAACGGCCGGATCGTGATCGACGCCGCCGCCTGGAAGCTGCGCCAGGGGCTGAGGCCGTTCCGGAGCGCGATCCGGGCCGGCGTCGAGCTCGTCATGGTCGGGACGGCCGTCTATCCGGCGCTCGACCCGTCACGGAAGCCGGCGGCGTTCTCGAAGAGGATCATCGGCGGGCTGCTCCGGAAGCAACTCGGCTTCAAGGGCGTCACCGTGACCGACTCCCTCACCGCCCCGGCGGCGGAGGCGATCCCGCACACGGCGACCCGGGCGATGCGCGCCGGCTCCGACCTGCTCATCTTCGGCAGCGAGAGCGCGAGCGAGCGCGGCTACGCGACGCTCGTCGCCGACGCGCGGGGCTCGGCGAGGCTGCGGGCGCGACTCGCGCAGGCGGCAGGACGGATCGAGGCGTTGAAGAGCCGGCTCACCGCCCGCGGCGGTCCCAGCTGCCCCGCCAAGTAACAGTCTGTTACTAACTCCGCTCCGCCGCGACGGCGCGCTACTGCAAGCCTTCAACCGCGCTGGTAACAGTCTGTTACTAGCCGGCCAGGACGTTTCTCTAGAGGCCGAGCCGCTCGAGCATCGAGGCGTCGCGGCGCCACTTCGGCCGCACCTTCACCTTCAGCTCGAGGAAGACCGGATGGCCGAGCAGCGCCTCGATCTCCGGCCGCGCGCGGACACCGATCTCCTTCACGACGGCGCCTCCCTTGCCGACGACGATCTGCTTCTGCGACTCCGTCTCGACGAGGATCGAGGCGCGCACGACCTTCTCCTCGACCTCCTCGACCTCGACCGAGACGGCGTGCGGCACCTCGTCGCGGGTCAGCCAGAGCGCCTTCTCGCGAATCAGCTCGGCCACCTGGAGCTCGGGCGAGAGGTCGGTGCGCTGCTCCTCCGGGAAGTAGAGGGGGCCCTCGGGCAGCAGGCCGACGAGCTCGTCGCGCAGCTCCCCCATGCCGTCGCCGGTCTTCGCGCTGACCGGGTGGAGCGCGTGGAACGGCCCGAGCCTGGACGCGACCGTCATCTGCTGCGCGATGTGGCCGGCCTTGAGCCGGTCGACCTTGTTGAGCGCGATCACGACCGGGACGCCGAGGGCGAAGACGCGCGACGCGATGAAGCGGTCGCCGGCCCCGATCCGCTCGCGCGCGGAGAGGACGAAGAGCACGGCGTCGACCTCCTCGAACGCCGAGTCGACCGTGTGCTGCATCCGTTCGGTCAGCTCGTCGAGCGGCCGCTGGAAGCCGGGCAGGTCCGCGAGGACGAGCTGGTGGTCGGGGCCGTTCGCGATCCCGAAGATGCGCCGCCGCGTCGTCTGCGGCTTGTCGGAGACGATCGCCACCTTGCCGCCGCAGAGCGCGTTGACGAGCGTCGACTTGCCGACGTTCGGGCGGCCTGCCACCGCCACGAAGCCGCTCTTCATGCTTCCGGCAGGTCCCAGGTGTCGGGCAGGAGATCGGCCGGGGCGTACTCGGCGATCGTCCCGTCGGCGTTGCGGAAGAAGACATGCTCGAAGCGCCATTCGTGCAGCCACTGGCGGCAGCCGCCGCACGGCGAGGCGGTGCTGCCGATCGCCTCGAGCTCGCCCGGACGAATCCCCTCGCTCGCCGCCTTCGCGATCGCCGTCTGCTCGGCGCAGATCCCGAGCGGATACGCCGCGTTCTCGACGTTGACGCCCTCGAACACGCGGCCGTCGCGCGCGAGGACGGCGGCACCGACGAGGTAGTTCGAATACGGCGCGTACGCGCGCTCGGCCGCCGCCTCCGCCCGCTCGACGAGCTCCTCGCCGTTCACGCGACCTCCCCGCCTCCGACGAGGAAGTGGCCGTGTGCCGTATCGCGGAGGTCGAGCGAGAATCCGAGCGGCCGGACGCGCTCCGCGAGCTCGTCCGGGCGCCAGCGCCGCTTGACGATCCGGAACGTGCGGCCGTCCGCGAGCGACCGGGTCTCCTCTCCATCCGCCTGGTCGGTGGCCACGTGCGGCTTGTCGCCGGCGCCGCTGTCGACGAGGAAGACGCGTCCGCCGGGCCGCAGAGCCGAGCGGACGAGCCGCCAGAACTCGTCGAAGCGCTCCTCGGGCACGTGCGAGAGCCAGAAGGAGAAGAAGACGAGGTCGAACGTCTCCTCCGGCCGCCAGGCGAAGAGGTCGGCTCGCACGAGCTCCGCCTCCGGCGTGTTGAGGGCGAGCGTCTCGGCGTTCGCGTCGACGGCGACGACGCGATCTGCGAGCCGGACGAGCCGGCGCGTCCAGATCCCGGTCCCCGCCGCCAGCTCGAGCACCGCGTGCAGCGGCGCGAACGCGTCGAGCGCCGCCCCCGCCTCGGCGACGTCGGCGTCCCACTGCTCCTGCTCGCCGGGCTCGAACGCGTAGCGGCCGCGCCGGTACCACCAGTCGTCGTACTCGGGTGCCCGTTCCGCGTAGTAGCGCTTCTGCTCCGAGAGGCGGTCGGTCACGCGGCGACCGCCTCCTCGAGAAACGGCTGCACGCCTGCGAGCGTCTCCGCGTACCGCTCCGCGCGCGGATCGTGCCGCCGCACGAGCACGGCCGGAATCCCAAGCGCCTCGGCGCCGAGCACGTCCGCGAGGACGTTGTCTCCGACCATCCACGCCTCCACCGGCCGCAGCTGGTCGAGCAGCGCGGCGAAGGCGCGCGGATGCGGCTTCTCGTACCCCGTCTCCGCCGAGCACGAGACGGCGACGACGAGCTCGTCGAGCCCGAGCGCGGCGACGATCCGGCGCAGCTCCGGCACGTGGTTGGAGAGGATCGCATGCGTCCATCCCGCGGCCGAGAGCCGCTCGAGCGCCGGGACCGTGTCCTCGAACAGCGCCCAGGCGGCGGGGTCGACGTACCGGTGCTGCGCCACCTGCGCGAGCTCGGACGCCCGCTCCGGTGGATACCCGACCGCCTCGTAGGCGCGGGCGAGCAGCGGCCGCACCGAGGCCCACCACGCCTCCGGCTCGCGCAGCTCCGGATGCGCGACGTCGGGGCGGTGCCAGGGAAAGCCGTCGCGGAGGTACGGCCGGAACGACGCCGCCGAATGCCCGTGCCCGGGCTCCTCGCGGTCGAGCACCTCGGCGAGCAGCAGGCTCCAGCCCGTCTCGTCGCCACGGTGCGCGAGCGTCCCGTCGAAGTCCCAGATCGCGAGCCGCACGAGCGCTATCCCAGCAGCTGGAAGACGGCGAGGGTCACGAGCGCGCCGACCGCGCCCCCGAAGACGACCTCGAGGACGGAGTGGATGCCGGACTCGACCCGCGTCTGCGCGACGAGGAGGGCCATGATGAGCGTGAGGGACGAGACGATGAAGCGGTGGTCGTCGCCGATGACGTACGTCGCCGCCATCCAGCCGGCGAACGCGACCGCCGCGTGCCCCGACGGGAGGCCGCCCCGCAGCGGCGTCCCGCGCCCCGTCCACGCCTTCGTCGCGAGGACGACGAGAACGACGAGGACGAGCGCGACGAGCGTGATCTCGGCCGGCGCGTTCCGCACCCGGTCGAGCACCCGCGTCGCCCGGCTCCCCGCCGCGCTCTCGAAGACGAGATAGCCGACCGCGAGCGCGGTGATCGAGGCGATGAGGACGGCGCCGGCGGCGATGTCCTTCGCGAGCTTCGCGTTCGGGTCGAAGGAGGTGGTCGAGACGTCGATCACGCCCTCGATCGCGGTGTTGAGCATCTCGGCGACGAGGACGAAGGCGATGGCGAGGACGAGCGCGATCAGCTGCAGGCGCGAGACGCCGAGCGCGATCGCCGCGGCGAAGACGACGACGGCCGCGAGGAAGTGGATGCGCAGGTTCCGCTGCGTGCGGAGGACATGGATGATCCCCTCGAAGGCGTAGTTGAAGCTGTCGATCAGGGACGGCGCACGCCCGGGCGCGGGCTGCGGCGGACGGCGCGGCGGGCGCTCGCGCTGGTCTTCGTCCCCGCGCGGCAGCGGCGTGACGCTCATCCCGCTCCTCCGGCGTAGCGGGCCTCGTGCGCCTCCATCTCGTCCCCGTGGTCGTAGCCCACGAGGTGCAGGAGGGCGTGCACGAGCGGACGCCGCCACTCGTCTCCGACCACCTGCGGGCAGACGACGACATCGCCGAGCTGGCGCGGCAGGCCGTCGGGCAGCCGCTCGAGCCCGTCGATCGGGAAAGCGAGCGCGTCGGTCGCCTCGTCGACGCCGAGATGCTCGCGCTTCAGCGCCCGGCTCTCCTCGGGCCCGACGAACGCGAGACCGAGCTCGCCCGCCCGAACCCCCTCGCCCGCCAGCACGCTGCGAGCGAGCTCGGCGGCGCCGGCCTCGTCGACCTCGGTGCCGGAACGGTTGTCCACTGCGATCTCGATCACCGGCTCCGCTCGGTGCCCGTCTGCTCGGTGTGCCGCTTGTACGCCTCGACGATGCGCTGCACGAGCTTGTGGCGGACGACGTCCTGGTGCCCGAACTCGACGAAGCCGACGCCGTCCACGGCGGCGAGGATCTCACGCACCTGGATCAAGCCGGAGGCCTGGTCGCGCGGCAGGTCGACCTGCGTGATGTCGCCGGTGACGACCATCTTCGAGCCGAAGCCGAGCCGGGTGAGGAACATCTGCATCTGCTCGGGCGAGGTGTTCTGCGCCTCGTCGAGGATGATGAAGCTGTCGTTGAGGGTGCGGCCGCGCATGAAGGCGAGCGGCGCCACCTCGATCGTGCCGCGCTCCATGTACGCGTTGAGCCGCTCCGGGTCCATCGTGTCGTAGAGCGCGTCGAAGAGAGGGCGCATGTACGGGTCGACCTTCGCGAGCACGTCGCCGGGCAGGAAGCCGAGGCGCTCGCCCGCCTCGACCGCGGGGCGCGTGAGGATGAGCCGCCCGACCTGGCGCTCGGAGAGGGCTGCGACGGCGAGCGCGATGGCGAGGTACGTCTTGCCCGTGCCGGCGGGGCCGATGCCGAAGGTGACGGTGCTGTCGCGGATCGCGTCGACGTACCGCTTCTGCGTCACCGTCTTCGGCGTGATCCGCTTGCCGCGGTGGGACCAGACGACGTCCTCGAAGATCTCGCGCACGTCCTCCGCCTGGTCGATCGCGCCGAGGATCGCGTCGACCGTGACGGGCCCGATCTCCTGGCCGCCCTCCACGAGCTCGACGAGCTCCTCCACGACGGCCCGCGCCTCGGCGACCTTCACGTCGTCGCCGGCGAGCGTGAGCCGGTTGCCGCGAAGGTTGATCGCGCAGCCGAGGCGGTCGCGCAGCGCCAGCAGCACGCCGTCGCCGATCCCCGCGAGCTCCGCGGCGACCTCGTTCGAGACGTCGAGAACCGTCTGCACCGGGGCCAGTGTAGGCGGCGCTGCCGCCGTCCCTCGGACGAGGGAGGAGGGATCGTGAGGCCCTGGCCGAAAGTCAATCCGGCTGGTCCTTCAGCTAGCGTCTCGTCCTCCGGGTCGCTCCACCAACTCCATTGTCATGCGACGTCACGGTTTCGTCCTGCTCTGCACCATCGCGCTCGCCGCAGTCGCGGCGACCGTCGCGCAGGCCAAGACGACGCCGCAGATCCGGGCCGAGAAGGCGCACCAGCAGGCCGTGCTCGCCCAGTACCAGACGATCGGGCGCAATCTCGAGAAGGTCGTCCAGGCGTACGACGGCGCGAAGTACCGGCTCCAGCAGGTCGACCAGAGCCTGAAGCAGAACGAGACCAAGCTCGGTGTCGCCCGGCACAACCTCCAGGCCGCCAAGAAGCGGCTGATGGACCGGCTCGTCTCCCTCTACACGAACGGACGGCCGAGCACGATCGAGGTCATCGCCGGCGCGACGAGCATCTCGGAGCTCATCGACCGGATCGAGGCGGCGCGGGTCCTCTCGGGCCAGGACGCCGCCCTGGGCCGGCAGGCGCTGCGCTTCGCGCAGGCCGTGCAGCGGCGGGAACGGCAGCTGCGCCGGCTGAAGCAGGCGCGCGCGAAGGAGGTCGCCCACCTCGCCTCCCGCAGGCATGTGATCGAGGCGACACTCGAGCGGCAGAAGCGCCTGCTCGCCTCGATCAACACGACGATCGAGCAGTTGCAGGCGAAGGAGGCCGCGCGGGAGGCCCGGCTGAGGGCGGCGGCCCAGGCGCGGCTGGCACGGCAGATCGCCCAGCAGCGCGCGAGCGCCGCGCAGGGGCCGAGCTCTGCCACGGGGGGCGGGATCATCTCGTCGCCGGTGACCGTGCCCGTCGGCAACGGCGGTATCGGGCATCCGGCGGCCGCCCAGATCGCCCTCCGGTATCTCGGCGTCCCCTACGTCTGGGGCGGCGCGAGCCCGAGCGGGTTCGACTGCTCGGGGCTCGTGATGTACGTCTACGCCCAGCTCGGGATCTCCCTGCCGCACTACACGGTCTCGCAGTGGAACGCGACGGTGCCGATCTCGACGTCCCAGATGCTGCCCGGCGACCTCGTCTTCTTCGACGGCCTCGGCCACGTCGGGATCTACATCGGCAACGGCCAGTTCGTCGACGCGCCGCACACGGGGGCCGTCGTGCGGATCGACAACCTCTCCTCCTGGGGCGGCTCCTTCGTCGGCGCCCGCCGCGTGCCGTGACCTGGCTCGCGGGGACCTGTCCCGGTAACAGATACCGGGACATGGCTCGCGGAGACAGGCGCGGCGTACTGAAGCCGAAGAAGGGCCCCGGCCCGTCTGCTTCGGACAGGTCTAGGTAACAGTTACCGGGACCTGGCTGCTCAGGCCAGTTTCTCGCGGACGATCTGGCTGACCTGGGAACCGTCGGCCCGGCCGGCGATCTGCGGCATCACGTCGGCCATCACCCGCCCGAGATCGGCCATGCTCGTCGCCCCGACCTCGGCGATCACGTCGTCGACGATCTCGTCGATCTCGTCGTCCGAGAGCGGCTCCGGCATGAACTCCTCGAGGATCTCGAGCTCGAGCTCCTCCCGCTCCGCCTGCTCGTCGCGGCCGCCCGAGCGGAACGCCTCGGCCGCCTCGACCCGCCGCTTGCGCTCGCGCTGGAGCACCTGCAGCTCCTCCTCCTCGCTCAGCGGCCGCTGCAACTCCTTCTGCGAGCTCTTGAGCGCGTTGAGGATCAGTCGCAGCGCGTCGCGGCGCTCGCTGTCGCGCGCCAGCATGGCGTCCTTCAATTCCCCTTCGATCTCCTCGATGAGACTCACGCCATCCTCCCGCTCAGCGCGCCGCCCAGGATATGCCAGTGCAGGTGGAAGATCGTCTGACCGGCGCCGCGGCCGGCGTTGACGACCACACGGTAGTCGGTCAGGCCCTCGCCTGCCGCGGCCTCGGCGACGAACTCGAGCATCTGCTTCGCCTCCTCCGCAGGGTACTCCGCGATCTCGCGGAACGAGTCGACGTGCCGCTCCGGGATCACGAGCAGATGCGTGGGCGCCTGCGGGTTGATGTCGCGGATCGCGACGAAGCCGTCGGTCGAGGCGACGTGCTCGCCCTCGCGGTAGAGCCGGCAGAAGAGGCAGTCGTCGGTCATGCCGCGAGCACCCCCAGGTCGGAGACGGCGGCGCCGCGGACCCGGACGAGCTCGCCCAGCGGCGCCGACTCCGACACGAGCCAGGGCGAGTAGTCGTCGCCGTAGCCGCGCCCGGGACGGTCGACGAGGACGGAGTCCTCGCGACCGAGCTTCGTCCCCCAGTGGGCGAGGCACGCCTCGTGGGAGGCGGCGCGCAGTCGCGCTCCCCGCTCCTTCTTCGCCTGCGGCGAAACGGCGTCGTCCGCCGCGGTTCCCGTCCCCGGGCGCGGCGAGTACGGAAAGACATGCACCTTCGTCAGCCCGGCCTCGCCGACGACGCGCAGCGTGCGCTCGAAGGCGCGCTCGTCCTCCGCCGGGAACCCGACGATGACGTCGCTCGTGAGGTTGAACTCGTCGCGCAGCGGCCCGAGCCGGCGGAGGTAGGTCGCCACCGAGTAGCGGCGGCCCATCGCGCGCAGGACCCCGTCGTCACCGGACTGGAGCGGCACGTGGAGGTGGCGCGCCGCCGCCGGCGTCTCGCGCAGCGCGCGCACGAGCTCGTCGTTCACGTGATTGATCTCGATCGAGGAGAGGCGGAGCCGCTCGAGCCCCGGCGTCGCGCCTGCCTCGCGCACGAGCCGCGCCAGGTCGTAGCCGGCCGCGCGATCGCGGTAGCAGCCGAGATTGATCCCGGTGAGAACGACCTCGCGGTGTCCCTGCTCGACCCGGCGGCGGATCTCCGCGAGCACCCCGGCGGCGGTGCGGCTGCGCGACGCACCGCGGACGAGGGGGATGACGCAGAAGCGGCACGAGAACGAGCAGCCGTCCTGCACCTTGACGAAGGCGCGCACGCGGTCGAGCCGCGCGTCCGCCCGGACACACCCGATCGCGCCGACGTCGCCCGCGACCCAGTCGGGCGTCTCCTCGCTCCGGCGCGCGACGACGACGACGTTGTCGGGCAGGCCGGCGAAGGCGTCGCCGGCGAGGTTCGCGCCGCAGCCCGTGACATACACGCGCCGGTGCGTCCTCGCCGCGCGCGCCGCCTCCTTGCGCGACTTCGCGACCGCCTCGTGCGTGACGCAGCACGTGTTCACGACGGCGACGTCCGCGCCTCCGTCCCGCTCGTCGTGCCCGTCGGCGAGCAGGCGCTCGCGTACGCCATGGGCGTCGACGTGCGAGACCTTGCAGCCGAGGAAGCGGACGGAGAAGCTCGCCATCCGCGGGATCGTAGTGCGCTACGGGCCGTTCAGCTCGTGCTCGACCTCGTCGAGCCACTGCTCGTGCGCGTCGAGCAGGAGGGCGCCGAGCCGGTGCACGAGCCGGAGCTGGCGTTCACGATGGGGAAGGGTCGCCGCCCGCTCGACCGCGGCGGCGAGCAGGAGCCGTGCCGCGGCGATCTCCTCCTGCAGCGACGCGAGGCTCGCGAGCACGTCCTCGTTGCGGCCGAGGTCGGCTGCGAGGAGACGCACGACCGCCTCGTGCTCGCGCGGACTCCGAAAGCGCACGCCTGCTCGTGTTCTGCGAGCCGGGCCGCTTCGACGGGCTCGTCCGTGCGACGGCGTCCCCGGCCGAAGCCAAGGAGCTGCCTCCGCGGGGACGGCCGCTCGACCTCGAGACGCTCGCGGCCGCCGCTGCGGCCGTCGGGATCGAGCTGCTCGGGCCGCCCGGGACGCTCCCGGGCTAGGCGCGCTCGAGCAGGTCGGCCGCCCAGCCGTCGCGGGTGCGGCGGTCGAGCCGCCGCCAGCCGCCACCGGCGACGGGCTCGTCTCGTGCGAGGTAACCGGAGGTGACGGCGAGGCGGCTCTCGAGCCGCGGCAGGAGGCGCTCGACGACGTCGAGCGAGATGTTCGCCACGGAGAGCCCCGCCTCGGGAAGTGGCTCGGTGAGCAGATCCGCCGGCCGTACCTCGAGGCCGACGCCGTTCGCCGCGGCGTTCGCGCGGGTCGCCTCGATCGCGGCCGCGTCGAGGTCGAGCGCGGTGACCGGGGCGAAGCCGAGCTTCGCCGCCGCGATGGCGAGAACACCGGAGCCGCAGCCGACGTCCAGCAGCGAGACGGGCGGTAGCTCCTGGAGGAACTCGAGCACGAGTCGCGTCGTCGCATGCGCGCCCGTCCCGAAGGCGCGGCCGGGATCGATCACGACCGGCACGGCGTCTGCAGGCGGTTCCTCCCAGGGAGGACCGACCCAGCAGCGGCCGATCCGCACGCCGTGATGGAAGGCGCGCCAGGCGTCCTCCCATCCCTCGGCGACCTCTGCCGTCTCGACGACGTCGAAGCCCACGGGCGGCTCGTCCGCATAGACGGCGAAGGCGCCGTCGAGCTCCTCGACGCCTTCCGGGAACAGGTGGAGGAGAAGCGCCAGCTCCGCCTCGCCGCCGACGACGACGTAGCGCCTCAGCGGAACGCGCTCTTGAGCTTGTCGAAGAGTCCGCCGTCGCCCTTCGCGTACGTCTCGTCGTCGACGTGCTCCTCGAACTCGCGCAGCAGGCGCCGCTGCTCGTCGTTCAGCCGGCGCGGTACGAGGACGTTGACGAGAACGTGCTCGTCGCCGCGACCGAAGCCCTGCAGCACCGGCATGCCCCGACCCCGGAGCAGGACTACATGCCCGGGCTGCGTACCCGCTTGCAGCTCGAGCTCCTCCTCCCCGTCGAGCGTCGGGACGGAGACGGTCGCACCGAGCGCCGCCTGCGTGAGCGTGACGTCGACGGTCGTGTAGACGTCGTCCCCTTCGCGGACGAGGCGGTCGTCGGGCCGGATCCTGACCTCGACGTAGAGGTTTCCGGCCTCGGCGCCGAGCGGGCCCGCGTGTCCTTCCCCGCTCAGCCGGATCCGCTGGCCGTGGTGGATGCCGGGCGGGATCTCGACCCCCAGCTTCCGCTCCTCGACGACACGGCCGGCGCCACGGCACTCGCGGCACGGCTTCTCGACGATGCGACCGGAGCCGGCGCAGCCCGGGCAGGTCTGCGTGCGCACGAACTCTCCGAAGACGCTCCGCGTCACCTGCTGCAGCCGGCCGGCGCCGTTGCAGGTCGGGCAGGCGGTGATCGGCGTCCCCGGCTCGGCGCCGTTCCCGCCGCAGCGGCCGCACTCGACCGCGACCTCGAACGGCACGTCGCGCGTGGTGCCGCGCGCCGCCTCGACGAGGTCGATCTCGACCGCCGCCGCCACGTCGGCCCCGCGGCCGCGACCCCGGTTGCCGAGCAGGAAGTCGTCCCCGAAGAAGACCGAGAAGAGGTCGGCGAGGTTGCCGAAGTCGGCGTGGCCGGGCCGGAAGCCCCCACTGCGCAGGCCGGCATGGCCGTAGCGGTCGTAGAGCTCGCGCGTCTCGGTCTTCGAGAGGACCTCGTACGCCTCGACGACCTCGCGGAAGCGCTCCTGCGCATCCGGCTCCTCCGAGACGTCGGGATGGAGCTCGCGCGCAAGCCGGCGGAAGGCGCGCTTGATCTCGGTGTCGTCCGCGTCGCGTCCGACGCCGAGCAACTCGTAGTAGTCGCGATCGGTCGTGGCCATCAGGCGGAATGTAGCGTCGGCGTCCGCCGGCGCCGCCGCGCGGAATCAGGCCTCTTCGTAGATCGACTCGACGAAGTGCGAGAGCTCGAGCGCGGCCGAGCGGACAGCGCCGAGCGCCTTCTCGTAGTCCATCCGCACCGGCCCGATCAGGCTGACGGCGCCGAGCGTGCGGTGGACGAGGCCATAGCACGCGCCCACGAGGGCGATCTCGGCGAGCGCCGGGTGGGGAAGCTCGTGTCCGAGGCGGACGAACGGCCGTTGCGAGGCATTCGGCTCCCCGAGCACATCGAGCAAGTCCGCTCGCTTCTCGACGAGCTCGAACAGGTTGCGATAGGCGTCGAGCTCCTCGGCCCGCACCTCACCGAGCAGGTCGGCGGCACCGCCGACGTAGAGCCGCTGCTCGGCCGAGACGAGCTCCGTGAAGGCGGGTCGCAGCGCCGTGAGGAAGGCGCGCTCGTTCGGGCCGATGCTCTCGTCCTCGAAGCGCCGCCGCAGCAGGGCGGTGCCGAGCTGCAGACCCGCAACCTCCTCGTTCAGGTAGTCGCCCGCCCACTGGGCGAGTCCGGGGTCGACGGGATCGGTGAAGTGGAAGAGCCGCTTCGAGACGCCACCCGCGGAGGTGATGACGACGACCATCACGAGCTGCGGCTGCAGCAGCAGCACCTCGACGTGGCGCACATGCGTCGCCTCGAGCGGCGGCGCCGAGACGAGTGCGAGCAGCCGCGTCACCTGCGAGAGCATCTCCGTCGTCGCCTGCAGGGCCGACTCCACCTCGGTGTTCGTCGAGACGAGGTCGAGCGGAAAGGCTGCGGGCTGCGGTGCGAGGTGACCGAGCAGCGCGTCGGCGTAGTACCGGTAGCCGCGTTCGGTCGGCACCCGGCCCGCGGACGTGTGCGGGTGGGTGAGGAGGCCGAGCGACTCGAGCTCCGCGAGCTCCGCGCGCACCGTGGAGGGCGAGACGCCCAGATCGGAACGCTCGACGAGCGTCTTCGACCCCACGGGCTCACCCGTCGCGACGAACTCCTCGACGACCCGGTGGAGGATCGCCCGCTGTCTCTCCGTCAGCTGCGCCGTTATCCCCATTTGCAGGAGATTTTACCGATGCCTTCGGGCCGCGGCCGCCGGCCGCTCAACTGAGGAGCTCGGCCGTCACCGCGCCACCGAGGAAACGGCCGCGCTCGGTGAGCGTGAGCGTGTCGCCACCGTCGATCGCCAGTCCCAGTCGGCGGACGCGCTCGAGCCCGGTCGGGTCGAGGGCCGCGCGGAGACCTCGCAGCGGCAGCGGCTCGTCGAGGCGCAGCCCCAGCAGGACGCGCTCGCGCGCGCGGACGGCGGGAGCGAGCGGCTCCACCTCGCGCTCCGGCACCCGTCCGCCGGTGAGCGCCTCCAGGTAGCGCCCGAGCCGCGGCGTGTTGCGCCAGCGCCGGTTCTCGATTGTGCTGACCGCGCCGATCCCCAGCCCGAGGTAGTCCCGGCCGAGCCAGTAGGCCAGGTTGTGCCGTGCGCGAAGGTCGCGTCCGGAACCGTCGGCGCGGCAGAAGTTGGCCGTCTCGTACCAGCGGTAGCCGCTCGTCGTCAGCCGCGCGACGACACGCTCGAAGTAGTCCTCCATCGCGTCGGCCTGCTGTGCGAGCTCGGCTCCCCAGGCATGGGTGAAGCGCGTTCCCGGCTTCGCCTCGAGCTCGTAGCAGGAGAGGTGCTCCGGCTCGAGCGCGAGTGCGTCGTCGAGATCGGCTTCGAGGTCGGAGGCGCTCTGACCCGGAATCCCGTAGAGAAGGTCGAGGGATATGTTGTCGAAACAGGCATCACGCAGATGATGCACTGCGCGTCGGACGTCGTCAGGTCCGGCAACGCGCTCGAGCACGCGGAGAAGCTCGGGGCGGAAGCTCTGAGCGCCGAGCGAGACGCGAGTCACGCCGGCGGCGCGCAGCGCCCGGGCCAGCTCCGGCGTCACCGTCTCGGGGTTCGCCTCGACCGTCACCTCCTCCGCGGGAGGGAGTGCCTCGAGCAGGCGCGCGAGATCGGCCACTGCGGTGAACGTCGGCGTGCCACCGCCGAGGAAGACAGTCTCGAGCTCGTCGGGAAGCACCGAGCGCTCGAGCTCGAGCTCGCGCAGGAGCCCGTCGACGTAGGCGGCGTGCTGCGACTGCCGTCCGACGACGGTGACGAAGTCGCAGTAGCCACAGCGGTGCGCGCAGAACGGCAGGTGGACATAGAGGTGTCTCATCCCGCTGCCTCGTAGAGGATCGTCATCGAGTCGTGCGGAGCTCCGATCTCGACGCTGTGGGAGCTCCAACCGGCGAGCACGGACGAACGCGCAGCATCCGCCACCGGCATGAGCGCGTTGGCCTCGAAGGGCGCGTCGACGACGAGACGAGCCTCCGACTTGATCTCCTCGTCGCCCTTCCACAGCCGCGACACCTCTCCGCCGACGCGCCGGACGGCGGGCAGTCCGGCGAGCCGTGCTGTGAACCGCGCGACGGCCTCGGGATCGGCCTCGAACGGTTCGAACGTGAAGCGGTAGTCCAGCGGATCGTCGCCGGGTGACGTCTGCTCCCAGAGAACGCTGCCGAACGAACGAAGCCCGTCGACCTCGGAACGCGGGTAGATGTCGGTCCACGTCGGCTCGCTCATGCTGAGCGGCGGAAGCCTCATCCCGTCCTCGAGCGCCCGCATGTCGCCCGTCGCCCAGTCGTGGTCTTCGACGCCGAGCATCAGATGGTGGTCGTACATCGGGCCGTCGACCCCTTGCTGCTCGTGACGTACCCAGACGGCGAGCTTGATCCGGGACTGGCCGTCGAGGAACGTCCGGACGGCCTCCACCTTCTCCGGCGGCAGCTCGAGCGTCGGCGCATCGAGATCCTCGCGCATCAGCTCTTGCCACCACCCTGGCCGATGTTGAGGACGGCGAGGAAGGCCTCCTGTGGCACCTCGACCGAGCCGACCTGCTTCATCCGCTTCTTGCCCGCCTTCTGCTTCTCGAGCAGCTTCCGCTTGCGCGTGATGTCGCCGCCGTAGCACTTGGAGAGCACGTCCTTCCGCTTCGCCTTCACGGTCTCGCGGGCGATCACGCGTGAGCCGATCGCGGCCTGGATCGCGACGTCGAACATCTGGCGCGGGATCTCCTCCCGCAGCTTCTCGACGAGGGCGCGGCCACGTTCGTAGGCGAGGTCGCGGTGGACGATGAGGGAGAGGGCGTCGACCGGCTCTCCGCCGACGAGGAGGTCGACACGGACGAGTTGGCCGGCCTTGAAGCCGGCGAGGTCGTAGTCGAACGAGGCGTAGCCGCGCGTGCGCGACTTGAGCTGGTCGTAGTAGTCGAGGACGATCTCCGCGAGAGGCAACTCGTACGTGAGGTGGACGCGCTCGGGCGAGAGGTACTCGATCTGGCCGAAGGCGCCGCGCCGCTCGTTGTTGAGCTCCATGACGGCACCGACGTACTCCTTCGGGACGATGATCGACGCTGCGATGTAGGGCTCCTCGACCTCCTCGACCTCGCGCGGGAACTCCGCCGGGTTGTGTACCTCGACCCAGTCGGCGTTCCGCTCCTGCACCCGGTACGCGACGTTCGGCGCGGTCACGAGGAGGTCGAGGTCGAACTCGCGCTCGAGGCGCTCGCGGACGATCTCCAGGTGGAGAAGGCCGAGGAAGCCGCAGCGGAAACCGAAGCCGAGGGCCTGCGAGGTCTCGGGCTCGTAGACGAGCGCGGCGTCGTTGAGCCTGAGCCGCTCGAGGGCGTCCCGCAGCTCCGGATAGTCGTCGGAGTCGGTCGGGAACAGCCCGGCGAAGACCATCGGCTTGACGTCCTTGTAGCCGGGCAGCGCATCGGTGGCCGGCCGCCGCACCGAGGTCAGGGTGTCGCCGACCCGCAGGCTGGCGACGTCCTTGAGGCCGGTGACGACGTAACCGACCTCGCCGGCGGTCAGCGCCTCGACGGGTGTCATCGTCGGCGAGAAGAAGCCGAGCTCCTCGGCGTCGAAGCGGGTGTCGGTGGCCAACGTCCGCAGCGCTTCCCGCGTGGAGAACGAGCCGTCGACGATGCGGACGAAGGCGACGACGCCGCGGTACTGGTCGTAGGAGGAGTCGAACACGAGGGCGCGCGCCGGCGCGTCCGGGTCGCCGGACGGCGGGGGCACCTGGTCGACGATCGCGTCGAGCACTCCGGTGACACCGTCTCCGGTCTTCGCCGAGATGCGCAGCACGCCGGCCGGATCGCCGCCGAGCAGATCCGCAACCTCGGCCGCGGTTCCGTCGGGGTCTGCCGCCGGCAGGTCGATCTTGTTCACGACGGGGACGATCTCGAGCCCGTTCTCGATGGCGAGGTAGGCGTTCGCGAGCGTCTGCGCCTCGATCCCCTGCGCGGCGTCGACGACGAGCAGCGCGCCCTCGCAGGCCTGGAGCGAGCGGGAGACCTCGTAGGTGAAGTCGACGTGCCCCGGCGTGTCGATGAGGTTGAGCTCGTGACCGTTCCACGAGACGCGAACGGCCTGCGCCTTGATCGTGATGCCGCGCTCGCGCTCGAGCTCCATCGAGTCGAGCAGCTGCTCGCGCATCTCGCGCTCGGGAACCGCGTTCGTCAGCTCGAGGATGCGATCGGCGAGCGTCGACTTGCCGTGGTCGATGTGCGCGATGATCGAGAAGTTGCGGATACGGGCTTCCTTCACGAGCGGCGATGGTACTGAGGCCTCTCCGCCTCGGACGTGGCCCTTCCGGCCGGGCCCGCCCCCAAGCCCCCACCCAGGGTGGGGTCGCTCTCCCCTCCGCCCTCGGAATCGACGGTACCGGCGAACCGGTGTCGTCGGTGTGACGACTGCGTCAGGAATCGGTCGCGATTTGTCCCGGGCCGGCCCGCAGGCGGGTCCGGACGCGGTTCAGCGCTCGCCGTCCCAGTAGTCGAGCTGCCCGGAACGACGCAGCATGTAGCGGGCACCGTCCGCCCAGACGCCGACCTTGTCGCTGTCCGGATACTCGACGACGCCGACCTCGTTCCTCGTCGACAGGATCGCGACGCGCGCGGGCTCGTCCGTCTCGTTCCGGACGTGGTGCGCACCGTCCGGGCCCACCGGGAAGCAGACGACGTCGCCCGGCTCGAGCCGGCGTTCGCCTGCCGGGGTGCGCAGCGTGGGACGGCCCACGATCCCGATCAGCCACTCCTCGTCGGTCCATTCGAAGTGGTACGGACAGATCGCCTCCCCGGGTGGCAGGTCGTAGACGCTCATGCCGATCCGGGCGGCCCCGAGCTTCGGCCCGAGCCGCACGGCGTGACAGAGGTAGCCCGGCGGGTCGCTCTCGTCCGGGCCTACCTCCGTCTCCACCGTGAAGAGGTTGACCGCCTCCACTACTCCCAGCCGTAGTCGTCGTGCATCTCCAGCTTCCGCCAGAAGACCGGGTGCGGCTCGCCGGTGGCGCCGGCTGCGTCCATGATCAGCTGGATCTGCGGCTGGGTCTCGGCGAAGAACCGCTGGCAGCTCTGCTCGTCCGGCCACTCGTCGACCACGAGAATCTGACCGTCCGCCCCGTAGAAACGGTGGGCGATCAGGCCGTGCTCGACGGCCCCGTCCACGATCGCCCGCATCGCCTCCTGGTTCTCCGCCGCGTAGCGCTCTGCGCCCGCGGGGTCACCGCTCACCTGCAGGGTCATGATCACCGACATCGGTTGCCTCCTCGTCGTTGGCCCGGCCGAGTCTACGCCCGTGCACGCCGGAGGCGGATGAGCGTCTCGAGCTCCTGCACGCCCAGCAGCCGGGCGCTGGCGAAGAAGGCCGCGTAGCCGACGACGAGCGCCGCCCCGAGCGAGGCGATCTGCGCCGGCAGCGAGCGGCCGAGGCCCACGTCGAGCAGGTACCAGATCCACCAGGAGACGGCGGCGAGCACCGCCGCCGCGACGGTGACGAGCAGGAAGCTCCGCGCCGTCTGCCCCAGCGCGAAGCCGCCCATCCGCCGCCGGAACATGACGAGCAGCGCGAAGGTCGCCACGATGTTGACGATCGAGGTCGAGAGCGGGATCCCCCAGATCCCGAAGCGGTAGAACGCCGCGTCGAGCCCGGCGTTGACCGCGAGGTTGCCGAGGGCGATCCAGCTCGGGATCCACGGCGACTGGAGGGAGAAGAAGCCACGGTTGAGCATCAGCATCGTCCCGTTGAAGGTGAGCCCGAGCGCGAACGCGGCGAGGCAGTGAGCGACGACCGGCGTCTGGCCGGCGGTGAACTGACCGTGCTGGTACAGGAGCCGCACGATCGGCGTCGCGAGCACGGCGGCGGCGGCACTCGCCGGCAGAAGGAGGAACGAGATCAGCCGCAGCCCCGTGCCGATCGTGCCGCGGAAGCCGTTCCAGTCCTCGCGCGACGCGTGGCGCGAGAGGAGCGGGAACAGCACGGTCGCAACCGCGACCGAGAACATCCCCTGCGGGAGCATGTAGAGGCGGAAGGCCCGCACGATCGCGGCCGGGGCGAGGTTCTTGTTGAGCAGGTGGGTCGCGAACAACTGGTCGATGAAGGCGTTGAGGTTGATGAGGCCGAGCCCGATCGTGACGGGCAGCATGAGCGCGAACGTCCGCTTCACCGCCGGGTCGCGGATGTCGATCACCAGCCGCAGCCGGTCGTCGCGCCCGCGCAGCCACGGCAGCGGCAACAGGAACTGGACGATCGTCGCCACGAGGACGGCGACCGCATAGACGTAGAGCTTCGAGGACTGGGTGCTCGCGTTGGGCACGCCGAGCCCGAGGCCGAGCAGGATGACGAGGTTCCACGCGACGGGGCTCAGAGCCGGCACCGTGAAGTGGTCGTAGCTGTTGAGGATCCCGACCACGATCCCGGTCAAGCCGAGCACGAGCACGAGCGGGAACAGGACGCGCGCGAGCCCGCCGGCGAGCCCGTCGTACGCGTGCGGTCCGTAGCCGAAGAGCTCCATCACCCACGGCGCGATCACGATGAAGAACGCCGTCAGGCCGCCGAGCCCGAGCAGCATCAGCCAGAACAGCGACGAGGCGACGCGCCAGGCGCGCTTGCGCTCGCCCTTCACGAGCAGGTCGCTGAAGACGGGCACGAAAGCCGACGAGAGCGCGGAATCGGCGACGAGCGACCGCACCGTGTTCGGGACGAGGAACGCGATCTCGAAGGCGTTGATGGGCCCGTGGATGCCGAAGAGCGCCGCCGCGACGATCTCCCGCAGGAGACCCATCACGCGGGAAACGGCAGTCGCCGCCGCGAACACGACGCCGGAGCGGGCGAGGCCGGTGCCCGTCGCCGGCTCTCTCTCGGCCAGAGATTCCGCCGGAGGGAGGACCTGCGTCGCCTGGGCTTCCTCGTCGAGCTCGATCGCCTCGAGCTCGGCCAGCTCCCTGCGGTCGCGGCGCGGCCGGATGATCGCCGTCGGCTGGTCCCCGGAGTCCTGGCCGATCGGCCACAAGTCGAGGGTCGCCTCGCTCTCGAAATACGTCGGCTTGCCCTGCTCCCGCCGCTGCCGGTCGCGCTCCAGCCGCCGTTCGAGCCGCTCGCGCTCCGCGTCGCTCATCGTGGGCAGCATAGGGACGGGCGGTGCTACCATCGCCCGGCCCGCGAGCCGCGGGCACGTTTTTGGGCCCCACGAGAGTGCGCAGCACTTTCCCGGGCGACTTTCACGCCATGCCGAACATCAAGCAGCAGGAGAAGCGCGTCCGCCAGACCGCCCGGCAGCGGCAGGAGAACCTGCGCTGGCGGTCGACGGCGAAGACGCTCATGCGCCGCCTGCAGGAGGCCGTCGAGGAGGGCGACGCCGCGGAGACCGAGACCCGGCACCGCGCGCTCGCCCAGTGGCTCGACCGGGCCGTCTCGCGCGGGGCGCTGCACAAGAACACGGCAGCGCGCCGCAAGGCGCAGGCCGCGAAGCTCGCGGCCGGCGAGACCGAGCAGTAGGGGGACTCAGCCCGCGGCGCGTTCCGCGGGACGGGTGATCTCGACGAGTGCCCGCTCGAGCTGCAGCTCCGGCGGCAGCCGCGACCCGCCCTTGACGCCCGCGTCGACCTCGGCGAGCCGAACCGTCGCGCGTGCGAGCTCCTCACCAGAGAAGTTGCCCGCCTGCTTCGCGGTCTTCTCGGCCACGAACGGGTGCATCTTCAGTCTCGACGCGATCTCGCTCGGCCGGACGCCCTCGTCGACGAGCCGCGCGGCCTTCCGCACGCGTCCGACATGGCCGACGAGCGAGGCGACGACGCGGAGCAGCTCACTCGAGCGGGGCCGGTGCGAGCGATCGAGCAGCGACTCCGTCGCACGCAGCGTTCCCGCCACGTCGCGGCGGCCCCATGCATCCGTGACCGCGAAGATCGGCGTCTCGGCCCGGCCGACCGCCAGCTGCTCGACGGCGGCGCGCGTCACCGGCTCGCCGTTGGCCCACGTCGCAAGCTTCCGGATCTCCGAGGCGAGATCGCCGACGTCGTCCCCGACCGCCTCGACGAGCGCCCGGCAGGCGTCCCGGTCCACGGGAGTGCCGAGCCGCGCGAACTGCTCGCCGACCCACTCCGGCAGCCGCTTCTTCGCCACGTCGTAGAAGAGGAGCTCTCCCGCCTTCGCGACCGCCTTGGCGAGCGCGGAGTCCTTCTTCACCCCGTCGCCGACGAGAGCCAGAACCGTCGAGGGCGCGGGAGCGGCGAGGTACGCCTCGATCTCCTTCGTGTCCGCGGCCTTCCACGCCTCCACCCCGTCGACGACGACGAGCCGCGCCTCCGCGCCGAAGAGGCCGAGCGCGTTGCAGGCGGCGACCGCGTCCGCTCCGCCGGCCTCCGGGCCGTGGAGCTGCTCGATCGCGTCCTCACCGATCCGCGCTCGCAGCCGCTGCAGGGCCAGCGCGATCTTCGGCCGGTCGCTGCCCGCCAGGAGGTAGACGGGCTTCAGCGCGCGTTCGCTCGCCACGCGACCAAGCATAGGCTGCGAGCCCGAGGGCCCCCAGGCCGAGCACGGCCGCCGCGGAGCCGGAGGTGATCTGCGCGCCGGGAATGCCGGCGAACGCGCGGGCGCAGACGGCAACGAACCACGCACCCCAGCCGTTGAGCTGGGCGAGCGCCGCGGCGACTCCCGGCGCGACCGGCGCGAGGGCAGCCGTGACGAGGGCGAGCCCGAGCACCTCGACGACGACCGGGACGGCGACGACGTTGGCGGGGACGGTGACGAGCGAGATCTGGTGGAACTGGAACCACGTGACCGGTGCGGTCGCGAGCCCGCACGCCGTCGAGACGCCGGCGACCTGGGCGAGCGGCCGCGGCACCGGATACCCCTCGAGCGCGCGGACGACACGCGGCGTGACGACGAAGATCGCGGCGACGGCGGCAAACGAGAGCTGGAAGCCGGCATCGAGCAGCGAGTACGGGTTCCAGGCGAGGAGGACGGCGGCGCCCACGAGCAGCGCCTGCCAGTGATCGCGCTGCCGGGCCGAGAGCCAGGCGAGCGAGCCGAGAGCGGCCGCAAGCGCGGCACGGACGACCGACGGATGCAGCCCGACGGCGAGCGCATACGCGGCGACGGCGACCACGGCAGCCGCCTCCACGACAAGCCTCCCGAGACCCGCGAGCAGGCCGAGCGTGACGACCGCGCCGGCGATCGTCGCCACCTTGAGCCCGTCGACGGCGAGACAGTGGTAGAGACCCGTGGCGCGGAAGTCGGCGAGCAGCGTCTGGTCGAGCGCGCTCGAATGGCCGAGGACGATCGCCTCGATCACGGTTCGCCGCTCGCCGGAGAGGCCCCGCGCCGTATCGCCCGCGAGCCAGCGCTCGACGCGGTCGCCGAGTCCCGAGATCCCGCCGCGCCGGCCGACGGCGTGCCAGCTGCGCACCCGCAGGACGGCATGGATGCCCTGGCGGCGCAGCCACGTCGCCTCGTCGAAGCCGTTCGAGGGGCCCGGCGGCGCTCTGAGCGAGCCGCTGAGCGCGAGCCGCGCTCCCTGCGGCGGCGAGCGTCCGGGGGGAAGCTCGAGCAGAACCGGCTCGTGGACCTGCAGGGGGCCCCAGCGGAGGACGACGGCACGCGCCCGCTGATCGAACCGCCCGGGCCGGGGCAGCTCCTCGAGCTCGACGAGCGCGTGCTCGAAGGTGCCGATTCGCGGGGCCAGGACGCTGCGGTCGAGCCCGGCCAGGCGGATGCTGCCCCAGCCCCAGCCGCAGGCGGCCACGGCCAGCGCCACGGCCGCCCAGCGGACCCGGCTCCCGCCCACGGCGAGCGCAAGCACGCCGGCCACGCCCACCAGGAGCAGCGCCGGCACGACCGCGACCCGGGCGACGATCGCGAGCGAGCAGCCGAGGCAGAGGGCACCGAGAACCAGCTGCGGCAGCCGGACCGTCACCTCACGGGATCACGAGCCCCTGCAACTGCGCCATGTGCGACGGCCCGATCCCCGGCACGCCCTGCAGCTCGTCCACCGAGTGGAAGGCACCGTGCTCCTGGCGGTAGTCGAGGATCTTCTGGGCAGTGACCGGCCCGATCCCGGGCAGTGCCTCGAGCTGCTCGAGCGTGGCCGAGTTGAGGTCGACGGGTGCGGACGGGGACGAGCCGGCCGCGGCTCCGACGGCGGCGCCGCCCGGCCCCCGGGCGGGCACGACGATCTGCTCGCCGTCGGCGACCGGCGCTGCGAGGTTGACGGCGTCGATCTCAGCCTTGCGGGTCGCGCCGCCGGCCGCGGCGATCGCGTCGTCCACCCGGGTGCCCGGGCGCAGCCGGTACAGGCCCGGCCGCCGCACGGCCCCGGCCACGTCGACGACGAGCAGCTTCGCCGCCGCCGCTCGCGACGAATGCGCCGGCCGCACCGGCGTGACGGCGGGAGCCGCCGCACCGCCCCCGCCGAAGTGCCGCACGGCGAGCACGAGCAGCACGGCCAGCGCAAGACCCACCGCGGCGAGCCGGCGCCAGGACAGCGCGGAGAGCCGAACGTCCACGTCGTCCATCCTGACAACAGACCCGTCACGGGTGTGTGCCGCCTTCGTGCCGACAGGCTCGCGTGGCGGAGTCGCCGCTCGAGCCGGCGCTAGACGACGAAGTTGACGAGCTTGCGCGGCACGACGATCGTCTTGCGCGGCTCGCCGCCGTCCAGATAGCTGCGCACGCGCTCCGAATCCCTCGCCCGCGCGACGAGCTCCTCCTCGCTCAGCGACGCGTCGACCTCGAGGCGGTCGCGCACCTTGCCGTTCACCTGGACGACGAGCTCGAACGTCTCCCGCACGAGCTGCGAGGGGTCGGCCTCCGGCCACGGCGCCTCCCACAGCCGCTCGTGACCGAGCGCCGCCCAGAGCTCCTCCGCGACGTGCGGCGCGTAGGGCTGGATCAGCGAGACGGCGGTCTCGGCGGCGAAGCGGGCGTCGGGCGCGTCCGGCGAGCCCGACAGCTCGTTCACGAGCTCCATCAGCGCCGCGATCGGCGTGTGGAACTGGAAGCGGCGGAGGACGTCGTCCGTCACCTTCGCGATCGTCTCGTTCGCCTTCCGGGCGAGATCGCCCTCACGCTCGCCCGGTGCGGGAGCGCCGTCGGCGACCTCGTGCACGACGCGCCACAGCCGGCGCAGGAAGCGGACGATCCCCTCGACGCCGGTGTCCGTCCACTCCATGTCCTGGTCGGCCGGCCCCATGAACAGGATGTAGAGGCGCACCGCGTCGGCGCCGTAGGCGTCGACGATCGCGTCGGGGCCCTCCACGTTCCCCTTCGTCTTCGACATCTTCGTGCCGCCGAGCTGCACCCAGCCCTGGTGGAAGACGCGTGCGAACGGCTCGCGGAAGCCGACCATCCCCCAGTCGTTCATGGCCTTGACGAAGAAGCGCGAGTAGAGCAGGTGGCCGGTCGAGTGGTCGATGCCGCCGATGTACTGGGAGACCGGCAGCCAGTAGTCGACGACGAAGCGGTCGAACGGCGCCGCGTCGTTGTGCGAGTCGATGTAGCGGAGGAAATACCACGACGAGTCGACGAACGTGTCCATCGTGTCCGGATCGCGCCGCGCCGGACCGCCGCACCGGGGACAGGCGACGTTCATGTACTCCTCGTTGGCGGCGAGCGGCGGCCTCCCCTGCGGGGCGTAGTCCTCGATGTCGGGCAGGAGCACCGGCAGGTCGTCCTCCGGAACGGGCACGACGCCGCACTCGTCGCAGTGGATGAACGGAATCGGGCAGCCCCAGTAGCGCTGCCGCGAGACGCTCCAGTCGCGCAAGCGGTAGTTGACGGTCGCCTTGCCCCGTCCCTCCGCCTCGAGCGCGGCGACGATCGCACGCGCGCCCTCTGCCGCCGGCAGCCCGTCGAAGCGGCCGGACTCGACGAGCTTCCCGTCCTCGTCGATCACGGTCGCGACCGGCAGGTCGAACGTCTCGGCGAACTCGCCGTCGCGCTCGTCGTGCGCGGGGACGGCCATGATCGCGCCCGTGCCGTAGTCCATGAGGACGTAGTCGGCGACCCAGATCGGCAGCCGCTCGCCGTTGACCGGGTTGACCGCGTGGAGGCCCGTGAAGACGCCCGTCTTCACCGTCTCGGCGGCACGCTCCTCGACCGGGCGCGCCCCGGCATGCCGCGCGTACTCCTTCGCCTCCTCGCTCGCGTGCGCCTCGACGAACGGATGCTCGGGCGCGACGACGAAGAAGGTCGCTCCGAACAGCGTGTCGGGCCGGGTCGTGAAGACGGCGACGTCGTCCCCCGTCTCGTCGACGCGGAAGAGGATCTCGGCTCCCTCGGAGCGGCCGATCCAGTTGCGCTGGATCGCCTTCGTCCGCTCCGGCCATTCGGCGTCTTCGTACTCGAGCAACTCGTCCGCGTAGGCAGTCGTCCGGAAGTACCACTGCGTCATGTTCCGCAGCTCGACTTCTGCACCGCAGCGCTCGCAGCGACCGTCGATCACGTACTCGTTGGCGACCACCGTCTGGTCGTTCGGGCACCAGTTGACGGGACCCTCCTTGCGGTAGCCGAGGCCGTGCGCGACGAACTGCTGGAAGAGCCACTGCGTCCAGCGGTAGAAGGCCGGCTGGTGCGCGGAGACCTCGCGGTCCCAGTCGATCGCCCAGCCGAGGCGCTTCATCTGCGCCCGCATCGTCTCGATGTTCCGCTCGATCGTCTCGCGCGGATGACGCCCCTCGCGGATGGCCGCGTTCTCCGCCGGCAGGCCGAACGCGTCCCAGCCCATCGGGCGCACGACGTGCCACCCGCTACGGCGCCGCACGTGCGTCTGGACGTCCCCCATCGTGTAGTTGAGGACGTGCCCCATGTGCAGGCTCGGCCCCGACGGGTACGGCAGCATCTCGAGCTGGTACCAGTGGTTCTCGGCGCTCGGCTCTCCCGCCCGCGGATTCTCGACGTAGAAGGCGCGCTCGTCCTCCCAGACGCGCTGCCATCTCGCTTCGATCTCGTGGGGCTCGTATCTCGGTGTCATCGCAAATGTCCTCTGGAACGAAAAAGCCTCTCCGAGGAGAGGCCGTGGGGAGCCGGACGCGGCGGCGCCGCGCGTGTCTCCCTGCTCTACGGAAGCAGCTGCTTCACGAAACGGAATGTAGCAGGGAGGCGAGACCGGCGACACCCTCGCCGCGCAGGACCTCGTAGCGGTGGAGGAGGAGCGGCTCGCTCGCCGACTGGGCGGCGCCGGGCTGCGTCGTGACCGCGAGGAGGTAGCCCGCCTGCCGGGCCAGCCGGACGACGGCGGCGTCCTCCGCGCCTGCCGGGTACGCGAACCAGGGGACGTCGACGCCGAGGTGCTTCTGGAGCGTCTGCCGCGACTGCTTCAGCTCGAGCCACGCCTGGGCGGCCGAGAGCGTCGTCAGGTCGAGATGGTGGACGGTGTGGGAGCCGATCGTGAAGCCGTCCCGCTCGAGGTCGCGCAGGTCGCGCCAGGTGAGGAAGCTCGGGTCGGGGCCGCTGACGCGGCCGGTGATCACGTAGGCGGTCGCGGGCATGTGCAGCCGGCGCAGGACCGGGGCGGCGTTGAAGAGGACGTCGCGGTAGCCGTCGTCGAACGTGATCAGCACCGGCCGCGACGGCAGCGGCCGCCCCCACTCGAGCGCGCCGAAGAGCTGCCGCTGGCTGATCGCGTGGAAGCCGTGGGCGTGCAGCCAGCGCATCTGCGCCGCGAAGACGCGAGGCCGGACGGTCAGCCCCGCGCTGTACGGGCCCGACACCTGCGGCAGCGGGCCGATCCGGTGGTACATGAGGATCGGGACGTCGAGCGTTCGCGCCGGCACGGACGGCGGATCGCGGAGCGGCGGGCCGGTGGCCACGGTCACCGCGGTCCACGCGACGGCCACGAGCAGCGAGAGGAGGCTCATCTCGAGATCATGCTCGATCGCACGGACCGCGCAACCGCGGAGGCACACTGGCCTGGTGCTCGAGCTGTTCCCCGAGAGCGCGCGGATCGACGACGGCGAGCTGAGCCTCGGCGGCGTGCGCGCCTCCCGGCTCGCCGGCGACCACGGGACGCCGCTCCTCGTCTACTGCGAGGAGACGATCCGCTCGCAGGTGCGCGCCTATCGCGACGCTGCGCCCGAGGCGCTCCTCGTGTACGGCACGAAGGCGTTCGCGAACATCGCGCTCCTGCGGCTGCTTGCGGAGGAGGGGGTCGGCGCCGACGTCTCGACTCTCGGCGAGCTCGCCTTCGCGCGCGCGGCCGGGATCGGCGGCGACCGGATCGTCTTCCACGGCAACAACAAGTCCGGCGAGGAGCTGCGCGCGGCGGCCGAGGTGGACGCGCTCGTCGTGCTCGACTCGCCGGGCGAGGCCGAAGCGGCCGCCGCCGCGGGCGTGCGGCGCGTCCTCGTGCGGCTGACGCCGGGCGTCGAGGCGGCCACGCACCATTCGGTCCGGACGGCGCACGAGGAGTCGAAGTTCGGCCTCGCGCCCGACGCGGCGCGCGAGGAGGTCGAACGCGCGCGCACGCTCGGCCTCGAGGTCGAGGGTGTCCACGTGCACGTCGGCTCACAGCTGGCGCGCCTCGACGAGAGCGTGCTCGCGCTCGAGCGGGTGCTGGCCTTCCTCGAGTCGCTGGCCTGGACGCCGCGCCTGCTCGACCTCGGCGGCGGCCTCGGCGTCCGCCACAACCGGGAGGAGCGGCTGCCGTCGGTCGCCGAGTTCGTCGGCCCCCTCGTCGCGCGGGTGCCGCAGGGTGTGCGGCCGGTCCTCGAGCCGGGCCGCTCGCTCGTCGGACGCGCCGGCGTCACCCTCTACCGCGTCGGGACGGTGCGGGAGTCGGGCGGCGTCACGTACGCGGCCGTCGACGGCGGCATGTCCGACAACCCGCGGCCGCAGCTCTACGGCGCCCGGTACGAGGCACTGCTCGCAAGCCGCGCGGAGGAGCTGCCGAGCGGCGTCTACCGGATCGCGGGCAAGCACTGCGAGTCGGGCGACGTCCTGATCGACGCGGCGGAGCTGCCGGAGCCGCGGCCCGGGGACGTGCTCGCGGTGCCTGCGACCGGCGCCTACACGCTCGCGCTCGGCTCGACGTACAACGGCGTGCCGCGCCCGGCAGCGGTTCTCGTCTCCGGTGGCGAGGCGACGTCGATCCGCCGCCGCGAGACGCTCGACGACCTGCTCCGCTTCGAGCCCTGAGCTCCTAGACGGCGGCGTAGAGCCGCCGCTCCTCGTCGATCCCCTTCAGCGCGTGCAGGCCGCGGTCCTCGAGCTCGATCCCGGAGCCCGCGATCAGGTCGCGCACGGTGCTCGAGACGAGCACCTCGCCGGGGCCCGCCTGCGCCGCCACCCGCGCGCCGACGTGCACGGCGAGTCCCGCGAGCTTGTCCCCGATGACCTCGCACTCGCCGGTGTGGACGCCCGCCCGCACCTGCAGGCCGAGGGCGCCGACGGCGGCGACGACGGCCTGCGCGCAGCGGATGGCGCGCGCCGGCCCGTCGAAGGCGGCGAGGAAGCCGTCGCCCGCGGTGTCGATCTCGCGGCCGCTGAAGCGCGCCAGCTCGCGCCGGACGGCGTCGTGGTGCTGCTCGAGCAGCTCCCGCCAGCGGCGGTCGCCCAGCTCGCCCGCCCGCTCGGTGGAGCCGACGAGGTCGGTGAACAGGACGGTCGCGAGCACGCGCTCCGGCTCCGGGCCCTCGCGGACGCCGGTGAGGAACTCGCGGATCTCGGCCACGATCGTGTCGGCGTGCTCGCCCCAGGGGACGTGGTCGCCGCCGGGCAGCTCGACGTAGCGGGCGCCGGGAATCGTGCGCGCGAGGAAGCGGGCGTTCTCGACGTGGCAGATCCGGTCCTCGACGGTGTGCACGATCAGTGTCGGTACCCGCACCGCCGGCACGACGTGCCGGACGTCGATGTCGAAGGCCATGCGCATGAACGTCTCCGCGGCCGCGGGAGACGCCGCCTGCACCATCAGTCTCTCCCACACTTCGACCAACCCGGGGTCGTCGGCGCGGCTCGGCACGATCGCCGGCGCAGTGCGCGAGGCGTCTCCCCAGTGCTCCGCGAGGCCTTGCATCGACTGCTCGAACTCCTCGCGGGTGCCGTCGCCCCACGGCCAGTCGTCGGTCTTCTCCTCCTTGACCTCGGCGCCGCAGAGGAGGAGTGCGGTCGTCCGCTCCGGGTAGCTCGCGGCGAACAGCATCGAGAGCGGCCCGCCCTCCGAGATGCCGATCAAGGCAGCCCGCTCGGAGCCGACGGCATCCATCACGGCCCGCACGTCGTCCATCCGCTCCTCGAGCGTGCCGGCCTGGACGCGGTCGGAGAGACCCATCCCGCGCTTGTCGAAGAGGATCAGCCGGGCGAACGAGCCGAGGCGCTCGCAGAAGCGCCGGTAGGCGCCGTCCTCCCAGCTCGCGTGCCGGTTCGTGATGAAGCCGTCGACCTGGACGATGTCGAGCGGGCCGTCGCCGACGACCTGGTAGGCGACGTGCACATCGCCGCTCCGGGCATAGCGCACGGCAGGCTGCGCGGCACTCACTCGCAGGAGACTACTAACCGGCGTTTTCCCCACCTTCCCGGCTAATCTCAGCGCGATGCGCCGTTTCGTCGCGATCCCGGGAGTCGTGCTCGTGGCGGTCGCGGCTGCGACGTGGGGCACCGATCCGATGATCCGCAAGACGATGAGCGGCTCGACGAGCGCGACGACGATCGTCTTCGGCGAGCACGTGATCCTCGTCGCGTTGACGCTGCCGCTGCTCCTCCCCGCTCTCCGCGCGGTCGTTCGCGCCGGCTGGCGCTACGTCGCGGCGGCGGTGGTCGTCGGCGCAGGCGCCTCCGCGGTGGCGACGATCCTCTTCACCGACGCCCTGATCGGCCACTCCGACTACATCACGCCCATCGTCGTGCAGAAGATCCAGCCGTTCGTCGCCGTCGGCGGCGCGGCGCTGCTGCTCGGGGAGCGGCCGAGGCCACGTTTCGCCTGGTTCTTCCTCGTGGCGCTCGCCGGCTTCTGGCTGGTCAACCAGGCTCACCCGCTCGCTCCCTCGGCCCGCGGCGCCGTCGTGATCGCCGAGGCGACCGGCGCGGCGGTGCTCTGGGCGCTCGGAACGGTGCTCGGCCGCTTCCTCGCGCGCGAGCTCGCCTTCCAGCACGTCGTCGCCCTGCGCTTCTTCTTCGGCCTGCTCGCCAGCGCCGTCGCGCTGCCGGTCATGGGCTCGGCCGCCTACTCGAGCACGCATGACAGCCTGCTCGTCCTCTACCTCGCGCTCGTGACCGGGCTGTTCGCCCTGACGCTCTACTACTACGGGCTGCAGAGGACGCCGGCGGTGCTCGCCTCCCTCGCGGAGCTCACGTATCCGGCCGTGGCCGTGATCGCCGGCATCTACGCCTACGACCAGCACCTGCGCTGGACACAGTGGCTCGGGGTGGCCGCCATCCTCGCAGCGGTGACGCTCCTGCCGGTGCAGCGGCGGCGCGTCGTGAGGGAGATCGTGCCCCCTGACGCGCTGCCGGAGGCGACGCCGGCCTGAGAGGATTCGGCGGATGAACGCCTTCGAGGGCTCGCTCGTCCAGAACGAGATCTACCTCGCCGGCCGGGCCGAGTGGCCGGTCGGGCCGGAGGACTGGGAGGCGGCGGCCGAAGCCGTCCTCGATCCGGGTGCGTTCGGCTACATCGCCGGCGGCGCCGGCGGCGAGGCGACGATGCGCGCGAACCTCGAGGCCTTCGAGCGCCGGCGGCTGCGACCGCGGATGCTCGCGGGGAACGTCAGGCGAGACCTCGGGCTCGAGATCCTCGGGACGTCCTCGGCGGCGCCCTTCCTGCTCGCGCCCGTCGGCGTCCTCTCGATCGCACACGCGGACGCCGAGACGGGCGCCGCCCGCGGTGCCGCCGCGACGGGCGTGCCCTTCGTCCTCTCGAGCGCCGCGACGTCGACGATCGAGGCCGTGGCAGAGGCGATGGGCGACGCGCCGCGCTGGTTCCAGCTCTACTGGATCAACGACCGCGACGTCGCGGCCAGCTTCATCGGCCGGGCGGAGGCCGCCGGCTACTCGGCCGTCGTCGTGACGCTCGACACGCCGACGCTCGGCTGGCGGCCGCGCGACCTGCGCAACGCCTACCTGCCGTTCATCCGCGGCGAGGGGTGCGGCCAGTTCTTCTCCGACCCCGTCTTTCGCGCCAAGCTCGAGCAGCCGCCGGAGGAGGACCTGCTCGCGGCGGCCGCGATGATGCTGGCGACGTTCCCGAACCTCGGCCTCACGTGGGACGACCTGGACTGGCTCCGCGAGCAGACGACGCTGCCGCTGCTCGTCAAGGGGGTGCTGCGCGCCGACGACGCCGAGCGGGCCCGGGAGCACGGGATCGACGGCATCGTCGTCTCCAACCACGGCGGCCGCCAGGTCGACGGCGCGGTCGCGTCGCTCGACGCGCTCGTGGAGGTCCGCGAGGCGGTCGGGCCGGACTACCCGCTGATCGTGGACGGCGGCATCCGCCGCGGCGCAGACGTCGTCAAGGCGCTGGCCCTCGGCGCGGACGCGACCATGATCGGCCGCCTCTACGCCTACGCGCTCGCCGCCGGCGGCTCGGCCGGCGTCGAGGCTCTGATCCGCCAGCTCCTCGCGGAGGTCGACCTGACGCTCGCCCTCTGCGGCGCGTCGTCGGCACGCGAGCTCGACGCGTCCCTCCTCGAGGCGGCGGCGGGCGCACATTGAACCGCGGTTCAACGGCGCGTTAGGCTGCGCCCGTGGATCTCCGCGACACGCCCGAAGAGGCGTCTTTCCGCGCCGGTCTGCGCGCGTGGATCGCCGAGAGCCTGCCCGAGGAGAAGCGCGGCGGCCGAGGCGGCGCGCAGCGATTCGAGGACCCGTTCCTGCGCGAATGGAGCCGCAAGCTGTACGCGGCCGGCTACGCCGGTCTGACGTGGCCGCAGGAGTACGGAGGCGCCGGCGCGCAGCCGAGCTTCCAGGCGATCCTCTACGAGGAGCTCGCGGCGGCCCAGGCCCCGCCCCACGTGGGCGTGATCGGCCTCGGCATGGCCGGGCCGACGATCATCGCCCACGGCACCCCCGAGCAGAAGAGCCGCTACCTCCAGCCGCTTCTCGCCGCGGACGAGATCTGGTGCCAGGGCTTCTCCGAGCCGGAGGCGGGCTCCGACCTCGCGGCCGTCCGCACCCGCGCGGAGCGCCGCGGCGACGTCTACGTCGTGAACGGCCAGAAGGTCTGGTCGTCGTTCGCCCACATCGCGGACTTCTGCATCCTCGTCACGCAGAGCGACCCCGACGCGCCGCGCTACCGCAACCTCACCTACCTCCTCGTCGACATGCACGCGCCGGGCGTCGAGGTGCGGCCGCTGCGCCAGATCACGGGCGAGGCCGAGTTCAACGAGATCTTCTTCACGGACGTCGAGGTGCCCGTCGAGAACCGCCTCGACGAGGAGGGGAACGGCTGGCAGGTGGCGATGACGACACTCCTGCACGAGCGCGCGACGCTCGGCTTCGCGCTCACCGCGACGCTCGACGGTCTCGTCGGACGGCTGCTCGCCGACGCCCGCACGGCCGGGACCGGGCCCCGCCTGCGCGAGGCGGTCGGCCGCGAGTGGATCGAGCTGCAGGCGCTCCGCTACACGAACTACCGCGCCCTCGGCACGTACGAGCGCACGGGCATCCCCGGCCCGGAGGGCTCCGCGGTGAAGCTGCGCTGGTCGGAGGCGAACCAGCGCCTGACGAAGCTCGCGCGCGAGCTGGGCGGGCCGGACGGGATCCTCGACGACGGCTGGTGGAACCACCACCAGCTCCGCAGCCGCGGCAACACGATCGAGGCGGGCACCTCCGAGGTGCTGCGCAACATCATCGCCGAGCGCGTGCTCGGCCTCCCGAGGTCGCGCTGATGGACTTCGCGCTGAGCGAGGAGCAGCAGGAGCTGAGGGAGGCGGCCCGCGCCTGGCTGGCCGACCGCTTCCCGCTCGACCGCGACTGGGACGCCGCCACCGACGACCGCTGGTCGGAGCTCTCCGAGCTCGGCTGGCTCGACGTGGCGGAGGCGGGGCTCGGCTTCCTCGAGGAGGCGCTCCTGCTCGAGGAGACGGGCTACGTGCTCTATCCCGGTCCGTACCTCGCGCACGTCACGGGGCAGACCGACGTGTTCGGCCCGGGCGGAGAGATCGCGACCGTCGATCCGGGCCGGCCGCTCCATCGCATGCCGGACTCCTCGCACGAGTCCCCGCGCTTGCGAACCGCGTGCGCGGCGGAGGCTCTCGGCATCGCGCAGCGCGCCCTCGAGCTCGGCGTCGAGCACGCCCGGGAGCGGGTCCAGTTCGGCAAGCCGATCGGGACGTACCAGGCCGTCTCCCACCCCCTCGCGCAGACCTTCACCGACGTCGAGCTCGCCCGCTCGCTCGTCTACTGGGCCGCCTGGTGCGTGGCCGAGGCGGATGAGCGCGCCCCGCTCGCGGCCGCCGCGGCGAAGGCGTTCGCGACGGAGGCGGCGGTCGCCGCCTGCGAGCGCTCGATCCAGGTGCTCGCCGGGGTCGGCTTCACGTGGGAGCACCCGCTGCACCGCTTCTACAAGCGCGCGCTCTGGCTCGAGGGCTTCGGGCTGCGCCCGCCCGAGCTTCGGCTCGAGGTCGCAGACGCCGTGCTCGCATAGGAGAATGAGCGGGATGGACGGGCAGATGATGGACTTCCCGCTCACGCTGACGCACGTCCTGCGGCGGACGGAGCGGTTCTGCGGCGACGCGGAGATCGTCACGCGCCTCCCCGACAAGTCCTTCCACCGCACGACCCACGGCGAGACGCTGCGCCGGGCGCGGCAGCTCGCGGCCGCGCTGCGCAAGGCGGGGTTCGAGCGCGGTGACCGGGTGGCGACGCTCTGCTGGAACCACCACCAGCACCACGAGGCGTACTTCGGGATTCCGTGCGGCGGCTTCGTGCTCCACACGCTGAACATCCGCCTGCACCCGAGAGACCTCGCGTTCATCGCGAGTCACGCCGGCGACCGGGCCGTGATCGTCGACCGCGCGCTCCTGCCGCTGCTCGACCAGTTCCGCGCCGAGACGCCGATCGAGCACGTCTGGGTCGTCGAGGACTCGTACGAGGAGCTGCTCGCGACCGCCACTCCGGACGAGTGGGAGGACCCGGAGCTCGACGAGCGCGAGGCTGCGGCGATGTGCTACACGAGCGGGACGACCGGCCGGCCGCGCGGCGTCGTCTACTCGCACCGCTCGTCCGTGCTCCACGCCCTCGGCGTCGGGGCGAACAACCCGTTCGGCCTCGGCCTCGGCCCCGAGGACGCGGTGCTACCGGTCGTGCCGATGTTCCACGCGAACGCCTGGGGCTACCCGTATCTCGCGACGATGCAGGGCGCGAAGATCGTCTACCCGGGCCCGCACCTCGACCCCGAGAGCCTGCTCGACGACATGGAGCAGGAGCGCGTCTCGTGGGCGGCGGGCGTACCGACGATCTGGCTGGGGATCCTGCAGCGGCTCGACGCCGAGCCGGGGCGCTGGGACCTCTCGGCGATGAAGGCGATGCTCGTCGGCGGCTCCGCCGTGCCACGGGGGATGATCGCGGCCTTCGAGGAGCGGCACGGCCTGCGCATCTGCCAGGGCTGGGGCATGACCGAGACCTCGCCGGTCGCCTCCACCGTCGTCCTGCCGCCCGACCTCGCCGCGGCGGACGCCGAGACGCGCTGGGACTTCCAGGCGACCGCCGGCATCCCGCTCCCGCTCGTCGAGACCCGGGCCCGCAACGGCGACGAGGAGGTGCCGTGGGACGGCGAGTCGATGGGCGAGCTCGAGGTGCGCGGGCCGTGGATCGCCGCGTCCTACTACGAAGCGCCCGAGACGGCCGACCGCTGGACGGCAGACGGCTGGTTCCGCACCGGCGACATCGTCTCGATCCACCCGCGCGGCTACATCCAGATCAAGGACCGCTCGAAGGACGTGATCAAGTCGGGCGGCGAGTGGATCTCCTCCGTCGAGCTCGAGGGCGCGCTCATGGCCCATCCGGCCGTGGCCGAGGCGGCCGTGATCGCGGTGCCCGACGAGAAGTGGGGCGAACGGCCGCTCGCCACCGTCGTGCTGCTCGAAGGGGCGAAGGCGACCGCGGACGAGCTGCGCGAGTTCCTCGCGCCACAGTTCCCGAAGTGGTGGCTCCCCGAGCGGTTCGAGTTCATCGAGGAGATCCCGAAGACGAGCGTCGGCAAGTTCCGCAAGACGGCGCTGCGGGAGCGGTTCGGTGGCGCAGAGACTGCGTCTCTGCGCTAGATGAAGGCCGCCGTCCTAGCCGCCGTCGACGGCCCGTTCGAGCTGCGGGACGTACCGGAACCGACCGTCGACGACGGCCAGGTGCTCGTGCGCGTGCGCGCGGCGGGCGTCAACTTCGCGGACATCCTCATCCGCCGCGGCCGCTACCCGCAGATGCCCGAGCTGCCGGCGGTGCTGGGCGTGGAGATCGCCGGCGAGCTCGAGGACGGGACGCGCGTGATGGCGTTCGTCGGCCGGGGCGGCTACGGCGAGCTCGTGGCGGTCGACCGCAGCTCGGTCGTGCCGCTGCCGGAGGCGGCCGGGTTCGCCGAAGGGGCCGCCTTCCTCCTCACCTTCCTCACCGCCTACCTTCCCCTGACGCGCCAGGTGCGGCTGCCGGAGGGCGCGACCGTGCTCGTGCACGCAGCCGCCGGGGGCGTGGGCACCGCGGCGATCCAGGTCGCGCGGGCGCTCGGCGCCCACGTCGTCGCCGCCGCCGGCTCGGCCGAGAAGCTCGCGCTCTGCCGGGAGCTCGGCGCGGAGGAGGCCTACGTCTACGAGGAGCTCCCGGACGACCTGCGCGTGGACGTCGTCGTCGATCCGGTCGGCGGCGAGCTGTTCGCCGCCGCGGTGGCGCGGCTCCGTCCGCTCGGGCAGCTCGTCGCGATCGGCTACGCGGGGGGCCTCTGGCCCGAGCTCCAGCCGGCCCAGCTCGTCGGGCGGAGCGTCGGGGTGCAGGGCGTCTACCTCGGGCGGCTGCTCCGGCACGCGCCCGCGGTCGTCGCGGAGTGCAGCCAGGAGCTGCTCGGACTGTGGGGCACCGGCTCGATCCGGCCGGTCGTCGGCGCCGAGTACCCGCTCGCCGAGGTCGAGCAGGCGCACGCGCTCGTCGAGTCGCGTCGCAGCGTCGGCAAGGTCGTGCTGCTGCCGTGAGGGCGCTCGTGACCGGCGGCCGCGGCGGAATCGGATCGGCGATCGTCGCCGCGCTGGGGAGCGCCGACACGACGGTCGTCGACCTGCCGGAGTTCGACGTCGGCGAGCCGGAGGCGTGGCACTCCCTCGAGGGGGCGTTCGACGCCGCCTTTCTCAACGCGGGAACCGGGGTGGGCACTGCCGACGCCGCCGAGCTGACCGACGAGGAGTGGCGGCGGATCCTGCGCGCCAACCTCGAGGGCGTCGTCTTCGGCACGCGCGAGCTCGCCGCGCGCCTGATGCCGGACGGCGGCTCGATCGTCGCCACCGCCTCCCTCGCCGGCCTGACCGGCATGCCGCTCGATCCCGCCTACACCGCGACGAAGCACGCCGTCGTCGGCTGGGTGCGGGCCGCCGCCCCGGGTCTCGCTCGGCACGGGATCCGTCTCAACGCCATCTGCCCGGGCTTCACCGACACGCCGCTCGTGGACGGGGAGACGCGGACCGGCCTCGGCGTCCCGCTCATGACTCCGGCCTTCGTCGCCGAGGCTGCGCTGCGCGTACTCGAGGACTCCGAGACGGGGCGCGCCTGGGTCGTCCAGCCGAACCGCGTCGTGCCGTTCCGGTTTCCGGGAGTTCCGGGGCCGCGATGAGCATGCGGTCGAGGAAGCCGTGGGGCGAGTTCCCGCCGCCGGATCCGCACGTCTGGAACACGCTCGGCTACCGGGGCGTCGAGCAGGCGGAGGGCCGGGCCGTGATGGAGTGGGACGCGACCGACGCGTACTGCTTCCACTCGCCGTCGGGGCCTATCGTCCACGGCGGCATGGTCGCCGCGCTCCTCGACACCGCGATGGGCGGCGCCTGCTGGTCGCTGATGAGCGACGAGGAGGACTTCCTCACCGCCGACCTCCGCACCGAGTTCCACCGCTCGGCGCGGCCGGGCACGCTGCGGGCGGAAGGGCGGGTCGTGCAGCGGAGCCGCCGCGTCGTCTTCTGCGCCGCCGAGCTGTTCCAGGACGGCGAGCTCGTCGCGAGCGCCCGCTGCACGCAGATCGTCCGTCGCGCCGGCTGACCCGTCCAAGCGGGCCATGTCCCGGTATCAGATACCGGGACATGGCCGGAAAGGCCGACAGCCGGCCAGGCAAGCGGCGAATCGGCGCGAGCATGTCCGAACGGGACCTGTCCCGGTATCAGTTACCGGGACGTGGCCCTTTCCGCCACCCCAGGCGCCGCTCGAGGCGCGCCTTCGCCTCCGGCCACTCGTCGTCGATCACCGCGTACCAGGCGGAGTCGCGGCGCTCGCCGTGGCGGACGACCATGTGCTTGCGGTGAACGCCCTCGAGCTGCGCGAACGCGGCGAGGGCGGCGCACGAGCGCGCGTTCGTCGCCTCCGTCTTGAACTCGACGCGGTGGAAGCCCTCGTCCTCGATCGCGTGCCGGAGCATCAGGTACTTCGCCTCGGTGTTCGCACCGCTCCCCCACGCCGCGGGCACGATCCAGGTGTTCCCGATCTCGACCACCCGGTCGTGCTCGCGGATGTTGCCGTAGGAGGTCGAGCCGACGAGCCGGCCGTCGAGGACCGTCGCGAACGGCAGCCAGTCACGGCGTACGCGCTCGAACCACGCGTCGAACGTCTCGCGCTCGTTCAGGAGCACCGGGAAGTAGCGGAACGCCCGCTCGTCCTGCGCGAGCTCCCACAGCGGCTCCTCGTGCCGCGGCTCGAGCGGCTCCAGCCGCACCCGCTTCCCCTCGAGAGCTACGTGAAGCGCCAGACGTCCCCCTCCGAGAACGTACGCAGGATGCGCCGGGCGACGACCGACTTGTGCACCTCGTCGGGGCCGTCGTAGATCCTGCCGCCGCGGGCCATCCGCCACATGAGCGCGAGCGGCGTGTCGTCGGTGAGGCCGAGCCCGCCGTGCACCTGGATCGCGCGGTCGACCACCTCCCCGAGCACCCGCGCGGCGTAGAACTTGATCAGGGAGATCTCGACCCGCGCCTCGTCGCCCTCGTCGAGGCGATGGGCCGCCTGCAGCGTCATCAGGCGGCAGGCCTGGATCTCGGCCGCAGACTCCGCGATCCAGTTCTGGACGGTCTGCTTCTCGGCGAGCGCCCCGCCGAACGCCTCCCGCTCGAGCGCGTAGGAGCACATGAGCTCGAAGGCCCGCTGCATCTGGCCGAGCCAGCGCATCACGTGGTGGATGCGCCCCGGCCCGAGCCGCTTCTGCGCGATCCGGAAGCCGTCGCCCGGCTCGCCGAGCGTGTTCGCGAGCGGGACGCGGACGCCCGTGAAGCGCGTCTCGCAGTGCGTCCCCCAGCCGTGCCCCTCGTGGCCCATGACCGGCACCCGCCGCACGAGCTCGTAGCCGGGCGTCTCCGTCGGGACGAGGATCATCGAGGCGCGCCGGTGCGGCTCGGCCTCCGGTTCCGTGACGGCCATCACGATCCCGAAGGCGGCACCGTCCGCCCCCGAGGAGAACCACTTGTGCGCGTCGACCATCCACTCGTCGCCGTCGCGCACCGCCCGCCCCTGGAGCAAGGTGGGGTCGGACCCCGCCACCTCCGGCTCGGTCATGCCGAAGAAGGAGCGCACCTCGCCGGCGACGAGCGGCCGGAGGAAGCGGTCCTTCTGCTCCTCCGTGCCGTACAGGTGGAGGATCTCGGCGTTGCCGGCGTCGGGCGCCTGGCAGCCGAAGACCAGCTGCGCGATGAAGCTGCGGCCGATCTCCTCGTTCAGGTCCGCGTACTCGAGGAAGCCGCTGCCCGAGCCGCCCGCCTCGGGCGGCAGGTGCGGCGCCCAGAGCCCGGCCTCCTTCGCCCTCTGCTGCAGCTCGCGGACGAGTGCATCGGCCGCGTCGTCCTCGCGCGTCAGGGCCCGCTCGTTCGGATAGACGTGCTCCTCCATGAAGGCACGCACGCGCTCGCGCCGGTCGCTCACAGGAGCGATGATCGCAGACATGCGCGAGGCGCTCCAGGCGGTGCTCGGCCCGGTCTCGGAGCCCGTGCAGCTCGCGGGCGGCGCGTCGAAGGAGGCGTGGGCCGTCGATGCCGGGGGCGAACGGCTCCTCGTACGCAGAGCGGCGGTCGGCGTCATCCACCGGCACACCCTCTCCCTCCGGGACGAGTTCGAGGTTCTCCGCGCGGCGCACGAGGCGAGCGTGAAGGTGCCGCACCCCGTCCTCTACATCGAGGACCTGGACGGACGGGAGGCGTTCGTGATGGAGCGGCTGGCAGGCGAGACGATCGGGCGGCGGATCGTGAAGATGGAGCCCGTCCCCCCGCGGCTGCCGCTCGAGCTGGCGGAAGAGCTCGCGAAGATCCACGCCATCCCGCCGGAGCGGCTCCCCTTCCTCGAGGAGGCGCCGCTCGAGCGGCTCGTGGACGAGCTGGACGAGGTCGGCGAGCCGCATCCGGCGATCGAGCTCGGCCTCTGGTGGCTCCGCGAGAACCGGCCGCCGGCGAGGCCTCCCGTCGTCGCGCACGGCGACTTCCGGATCGGCAACATCGTCGTCGACCAGGGCGGGCTGGTCGGCGTCCTCGACTGGGAGTTCGCCCACCGCGACGACCCGGCGCGCGACCTCGCGTTCGGGCTCGTCCGGGCCTGGCGCTTCGGTCGCGACGACCTCCGGCTCGGCGGGATCGGCGAGGTCGAGCCGTACCTCGAGCGCTACGACGAGCTGACGGGCCGCGAGATCCGCCCCGGCGAGCTCGACTACTGGGAGCTCGCCGGGAACGTCGCCTGGGCGATCGGCTGCCTCACGCAGGCGTACCGGCACATCGGCGGGCAGGACCGCAGCGTCGAGCTCGCGATCCTCGGCCGGCTCGGCGCCGAGGTCGAGTACGAGATCTGTCACCTCCTGGAGAAGCAAGGCGTGACGTGAGCGAACGGCCGACACCCGACGAGCTCGCCGAGGCGATCGAGGAGTTCCTCGCCGGCGAGATCCTCCCCACGCTGACCGACCATCGTCTCCGCTTCCGCACGCTCGTCGCCCTGAACGCCCTCGGCATCGTCCGGCGCGAGCTCGCGCGGCTGCCGGCCGAGGACGACGCGGCACAGCGAGAGCTCGCCGCACGCATCCGCGCCGGCGACGTCCCGACCGACGCGCTGGCCCACGCGAAGGCCGACGTCGAGCGGCGGCTGCGGATCGCCTCCCCGCGCTATCTCGACCGCTACTAAGCTCCCCTTCGTGCCCGACCTCAGCGGCAAGGTTGCGATCGTCACCGGGGCTGGGCGCGGCATCGGCCGCTCCCACGCGCTCGCGCTCGCCCACGCGGGCGCGAAGCTCGTCGTCAACGACCTCGGCGCCGGGCTCGCGGGCGAGGGCTCCGATCCCACCCCGGCCGAGCAGGTCGTGGAGGAGATCCGCGCTGCGGGCGGCAAGGCGGTCGCGAACGGCGAGAACGTCGCCGAGTTCGACGGCGCCGGCCGGCTCGTGCAGCAGGCGCTCGACGAGTTCGGCCGGCTCGACATCCTCGTCAACAACGCCGGGATCCTGCGTGACCGGATGCTCGTGAACATGACCGAGGACGAGTGGGACGCGGTCGTCGCCGTCCATCTCAAGGGCCATTTCGGGCCGACCCGCCACGCGGCGGCCTACTGGCGCGAGCGGTCGAAGGCCGGCGAGGAGGTGCGCGGCCGGGTGGTCAACACGTCGAGCCCCTCCGGTGTCTTCGGGAACATCGGGCAGGCCAACTACGGCGCTGCGAAGGCCGGTATCGCCGGCTTCACGCTCATCGTCGCGCAGGAGCTCCAGCGCTACGGCGTGACCGTGAACTGCCTCGCTCCGAACGCCCGCACGCGGATGACCGAGGAGACCTTCGAGATGGGCGCACCGGAGGAGGGCTTCGACCCGCTCGACCCGGCGAACGTCTCCGCCGTCGTCGTCGCGCTCTGTGCGGACGAGGCGCAGGGCATCACCGGCCAGGTGCTCCACGTCTGGGGCGGCGCGGTCAACGTCCTGCGCGGCTGGAGCGCAGGGGAGTTGCTCGAGGCGCCGGACGGGTGGGCGCCGGACGCGCTCCTCGCGGAGCTCCTCGGCCGCTTCCCGGACGGCGCCGAGCCGCCGGGGATGATCGCCGGCATGCAGTCGGCCGGCGGCCAGTCGCTCCAGGCGTGAGACCCGCACGCGACGGAGCGACGCCGCAGCAGGGCTATCACTCCGGCCGCGAAAGGGTTTAGCGTTCCGGCCGTCGGATGGGGCTCCTCGCGCTCGATCACGCTCGGCTGCGCTTCGGCGGCATCGTCGCGCTCGACGACGTCTGCCTCGAGGTCGCGGAGGGATCCATCGCCGGCCTGATCGGCCCCAACGGCGCAGGCAAGACGACCGCCTTCAACGCGATCACCCGGCTCTACCGGCTCGATGCGGGCGACATCGTCTTCGCCGGCCGCTCGCTGCGGCACGTGCGGGCGAGCCGCGTCGTCCGGCTCGGGATCGCCCGCACCTTCCAGAACGTCGAGCTCTTCCCGCGGCTCACGGTGCTCGAGAACGTCCTCGTCGGCGCCCACGCCTCCTCCCGCCTCAGCCGGGAGCGCGAGCAGCGCCGCCACGCGCTGGAGCTGCTCCGCAAGCTCGACATCGCGGAGCACGCCGACCGCCCGGGCGCCGGCCTGCCGTTCGGAACGCTCAAGCGCGTCGAGCTCGCCCGCGCACTCGCCGCCCGCCCGCGGCTGCTCCTGCTCGACGAGCCCGCCGGGGGCCTGATCCACGAGGAGGTGGACGAGCTCCGCGGCCTGATCCGGCGGCTGCGGGACGAGCTCGAGCTGACGATCCTGCTCGTCGAGCACCACATGCGACTCGTGATGGAGCTCTGCGAGCACGTGCACGTGCTCGACTTCGGCCGCACGATCGCGTCGGGCCCGCCGGCCGAGGTGCAGCGCGACCCGGCGGTCATCGACGCGTACCTCGGAGGAGACCTCGCCGCATGAGCCTGCTCGAGCTCGAGGACGTCGAAGCCCGCTACGGCGCCGTCCACGCGCTCCACGGGATCTCGCTCTCGGTCGCGGAAGGAACGATCGTCGCCGTGCTCGGTCCGAACGGCGCAGGCAAGACGACGACGCTTCGCGCGATCTCCGGCACCGTCCGCCGCACGGGCCGGATCGTCCTCGACGGGCGACCGCTCGACCGGCTCGGTCCCGCCGCGGTCGCCCGCCTCGGCGTCGCGCACGTGCCGGAAGGGCGCGGCACGTTCTCCGAGCTCACCGTCTGGGAGAACCTCCGCCTCGGCGCCTACTCGCGGCGGGGCTCGATCGGGCCGGAGCTCGAGCGCGTGCTCTCGTACTTCCCGTGGCTCTCCGACCGGCGCCGCCAGGAAGCGGGCACGCTGAGCGGCGGCGAGCAGCAGATGCTCGCCCTCGCCCGCGCCTTCGTGCACCGGCCCCGCCTGCTGCTCCTCGACGAGCCGTCGCTCGGGCTCGCGCCGGTGCTCGTCGCCGAGCTGTTCCGGATCGTCCGCGAGCTGAACGAGCAGGAAGGCCTGAGCGTCCTCGTCGTCGAGCAGAACGCGCACCTCGCCCTCCAGGCGGCGGACGCCGGCTACGTCCTCGAGGCGGGACGCGTCGCACTCTCGGGGACGAGCGACCAGCTCAGAGCCGACGACTCCGTCCGCCACAGCTACCTCGGCTACTGATGAGCACCCTCGCAGGCATCCCGCAGCCCCCCGGCCTCCGCACGCGCGGCGCCGCTCTCGCGAGCGGCCCCATCCCCGTCACGCTCCTGCTCGTCGCGGCGGCCGTCTTCCTGCTCGTCGGGTCGCTGCGGAGCACGACCTTCGCCCAGCTGACCGTGCAGGGGCTCGCCGTCGGCGCCGTCTACGGCAGCCTCGCGCTCGCGCTCGTGCTCGTCTACCGGGCGACGCACGTGATCAACTTCGCCCAGGGCGAGCTCGCGATGGCGACGACGTACATCGCCTACCAGCTGATCCAGTGGGGACTCTCGTACTGGGAGGCGTTCTTCGCGACGCTCGCCGCCGCGTTCGTGCTCGGGACGCTGCTCGAGGTCGCCGTGATCCGGCCCGTGCAGCACCGGTCGGTGATCGCGACCGTGATCGTCACCGTCGGCCTCTTCGTCCTGATCGACGGCATCGTCAACTGGGTCTGGGGCGGCGACTTCAAGTTCATGCACTCGCCGTTCGGCACCGGCGCGTTCCACGTCGGCCGGGTCGCGATCCTGCACCTCTACGTCGGGATGCTCGCGGTCGTGTTCGTCTGCGTGCTGCTCGTCTGGGCCCTGTTCCGCTTCACGAAGCTCGGTCTCGGGATGCGCGCCGCCGCGCTTCGTCCGGCGGCTGCGGCGCTCGTCGGAGTCCGCGTCGACCGGATGCTCGCGCTCGGCTGGGGGCTCGCAGCCGTGCTCGGGGCCGTGGCCGGCCTGATGGCCGAGCCCTCGCAGCTCTTCCTCTCGCCGACGCTGATGCAGCAGATCCTCGTCTACGCCTTCGCCGCGGCGGTGCTGGGAGGGCTCGAGAGCCCGGCCGGGGCCATGGTCGGCGGGCTCGGCATCGGCGTCCTCCTCAACCTCATGGTCGGCTACGTGCCGGCCATCGGCTCCGAGCTCCAGCTGCCCTTCTGCTTCGCCCTCCTCCTCGCCATCCTGCTCGTGAAGCCCGCGGGCCTGTTCGGCCGCCGGGAGGTGCGCCGCGTATGACACGCGAGCTCGTGCGCCGCCTGCCCGAGCTCGTCTCGCTCGCCGTCGTCGCGGGAGTGCTCGTGGCGCTCCCGTTCCTGCTCAGCAGCTACAACGTCTCGCTCGCGGCCCAGGTGGGGATCTTCTTCATCGCGGTGCTCGGCCTCAACATCCTCACCGGGTACTCCGGCCAGATCTCGATCGGCCACGGCGCGTTCATGGCGGTCGGCGGCTACACGACGGCCGTGCTGTCGCGCGACCACCACATGAACCTCGTGCTCACGATGGTGCTGGCGTTCGCCATCTGCTTCGTGCTCGGACTGATCCTCGGCCTGCCCGCACTGCGGCTCTCCGGCGTCTACCTCGCCCTCGCGACCTTCGCCTTCGCCGTCTCGGTGCCGCTGCTCCCGCTGCAGTGGTCGACGTTCCTCGGCGGCAGCGGAGGCGTGCAGACGTCCCGGACCGTCACCGATCTCTGGGTGTACGGGGTCGCCTGGACATGCTCCGCCATCCTCTTCGTGCTCGCCTGGCTCGTCCTGCGCGGACGGATGGGACGCGCCTTCCGTGCGGTCCGCGACAGCGAGATCGCCGCCGTCGCCTCCGGCATCGAGCTCCCCGTCTACAAGACGCTCGCCTTCGGGATCTCGGCCGCCTACGCCGGCGTCGCCGGATCGCTGTTCGTGCTGGCCACGAACGGCTTCGCGCAGCCGAGCGAGTTCAGCGTCTTCCTGTCGCTCCAGCTCCTCGTCGGCGCCGCGGTGGCGGGCCTCGGCTCCCTCTGGGGAATCCTCGCCGGCGCGGCCTTCATCGGGCTCCTGCCTCAGGTCTCCACGAGCGTGCCGGTGATCGGCTCCGACCACGGTCGCGACGTCGTCTTCGGGTTGATGGTCGTGCTCGTGATGCTGCTGCTCCCGGACGGGTTCGCGGGCCTGCTCGCGCGCCTGCGTGGGCTTGCGCGCACTTGAACCACGGTTCAATCTGCTTTAGAACTGCAAGGTCAGGTCTCGGATCCGAGGAGGGTGGATGGCTGGCAACTACAAGAAGCTCGGAGCGCTGCTCTGCGGGCTCGTCCTCACGGTGGGGCTCGCCGGCTCGGCGGCGGCGGCGCACAAGGCACACCACCACAAGAACGCGCCCGGCATCACGAAGCGCCAGATCAAGATCGGGGGCACGTTCCCGCTGACCGGGCCGGCCTCGCTCTACAAGACGATTCCGGCGGCGGAGCAGGCGTTCTACGCGTACATCAACGCCCGCGGCGGGGTGCACGGCCGCAAGATCAAGGACATCGTGCTCGACGACCAGTACGACCCGTCCAAGACCGTCCCCGCCGTGAAGCAGCTCGTGCAGCAGAAGCACGTCTTCGCGATCGTCGGGAGCCTAGGAACCGCTCCTGGACTCGCCACCTGGGGCTACCTCAACCAGCGCAAGGTGCCGCAGGTGCTGCTCGCGACGGGCGACGGCTACTGGGGCAACTGCGTGCACCACGGCTGCGACGGCGGCAGGAAGCCGTGGACGATGGGCTGGCAGCCCGACTATCCGAGCGAGGCGAAGCTGTACGCGAGGTACATCGTCGCGCACAAGCCGAACGCCAAGATCGGCGTCCTCTACCAGAACGACGCGTACGGCAGGAACCTCCTCGGCGCCCTCAAGCGCGGGCTCGGCTCGCGCGCGAGCCAGATCGTCGACGCCGAGCCGTACAACACGACCGACTCGGCACAGGTCGTGGGAGGGCACGTCGTCGCTCTCGCCTCCCACGGGGCCGACACGTTCCTGATCTTCGCCACGCCGGCGGCCGCGATCGCGGCACTCGCCACCGAGGCGCAGATCCCGGGCTGGACGCCCCTGACCATTCTCAACAACGTGTCGGGGAACCCGGTCTTCGTGCACCTCGCGGCCCAGAGCGGAGCGAAGCCGGACGGCGTGATCTCGACCACGTACATCGAGAGCCCGACGACGCAGTCGAACCTGCCGGGGATGAAGCTCGCGAAGAAGATCATCCACAAGTACGCGCCGGCGCTCGACCAGTCGTTCGCCGCAGGAGACTCGAACATCGTCTACGGCCTCGGCACGGCCTGGACGTTCGTCTACGCGCTCAAGCACGCGGGGAAGAACCCGACCCGCAAGAGCCTGATGAAGGCGCTGCGGAGCATGAACACGAAGAAGAACCCGTTCGTGTATCCGGGGATGAAGATCCAGACCTCGAACAAGCGCACGTTCCCGATGGAGCAGCTGATCTTCAACAAGTGGAGCGGCGGCGCCACCGGCGACTGGCACACGTTCGGCAAGGTCCTCAACACCGGCCACTAGCACGGCCCGCAGCAAGGTCTCACGAGGGGGAGCTTCGGCTCCCCCTCTTCTGCTCGGACCTTCCGAGCAAGTAACAGACTGTTACTTGCCGAAGCTGCCCGGGTCGGTGACGGGAGCGCGGCAGGCGAAGCGCTCGCAGAGGTACACGGCCGCCTTCCCGTCGACGAGGGTCTTCCCCTCGAGCAGCGGCACGTCGTCCGCCGGCCCGAAGGCGACGACGGCGTTCGGGTCGAAGCCCTGGAGTGCCGCGCGCGCGACGGCGGACTCCGCGGTACCGGCGATCGCGATCTCCCGCGGAGGCGAGAGGTGGAGGTCGGCGGCGCACAGCGACCAGCCGAAGGCGCTCGGCGCACGGGGCAGCAGGTCGCGGACGAGCCGCAGCGCTCCGACGGCCTCACGCTCGAGCTCGGCGTCGCCCCAGATCCGCGCGAGCCGCAGCAGGACGAGGGCGAGCATCGAGTTGCCGGAGGGGATCGGGTTGTCGTCGAGCGACTTCTGCCGCGCCACGAGCGCCTCCCCGTCGGCGGGCGCGAGGAAGAAGCCGCCGCGCTCGGCGTCGCCGAAGAGCTCGCCGGCGCGGAGCGCGAGCCGGCGCGACTCTCGCAGCCAGCGCAGGTCGCCCGTCGCGACGTGCAGCTCGTACAGCCCGTGCGCGACGTTCGCGTAGTCGTCGAGGTAGCCGCTGCCCTTCGCCTCTCCCCCGCGCCAGGTGCGATGCAGCCGGCCGTCTGCGGCCGAGAGGGGGCCGAGGAGGAATTCTCCGAGCTCCTCGGCAGCTAGTAACAGTCTGTTACTAGCGAGCCTGCGGCCGCTCTCGGCGAGCGCGGCGAGGAGCAAGCCGTTCCAGGAGGCGACGGCCTTGTCGTCGCGGAACGGCTGCGGCCGCCGCTCGCGCGCGGCGAGCAACGCGGCACGTTCCTCCCCGTCCAGCTCGCCGCGCAGGACGGAGCGGCCGTGCTCGAACGGCCGCAGCAGCTCCTCCCGGCCCGAGCCGAGCACCGCCTCGAGCTCCTCCGGCGTCCAGGTGAAGGTCAGCCCCTCGACGCCGCCGGTGTCCGCGTCCTGCGCCGACGCGAAGCCGCCGCCCGGCAGCGCGAGCTCGCGCAGGACGTAGTCGAGCGTCTCCTCGACGACCCGCCGGTACCGCTCCTCGCCGGTCACCAGCCAGGCGTGGAGGTACGGCGGCACGAGGAGCGCGTTGTCGTAGAGCATCTTCTCGAAGTGCGGCACGAGCCACTGCGCGTCGACGGAGTAGCGGTGGAAGCCACCGCCGACGAGGTCGTACATGCCTCCGGCGGCCATCCCGTCGAGGGTCACGCGCACCGGCTCGAGCGCACCTCTCCGCAACAGGAACTCGAGCGCCGAGGCGGGCGGGAACTTCGGTGCGTGCCCGAAGCCGCCGCAGTCCGGGTCGAGCTGGGCGACGAGGACGCGCTCCGCCTCGGCGAGCAGCTCCGCCGTGAGCGGCTCCCGGGACGGCTCGGCCTCGGCCGCGCGCCGTAGGGCGCCGACGAGCGCCTCCGCCTGCGCCGCGACGTCCTCCCGCCGCTCGCGGTAGGCGCCGGCGACCGCGCGCAGCACCTGCGGGAACGCGGGGAGCCCGTGCCGCGGCTCGGGCGGGAAGTACGTGCCGCCGAAGAACGGCTCGCCGCCTGGCGTGAGGAAGACGGTGAGGGGCCAGCCGCCCTGGCCGGTGAGCGCGACCACCGCCTCCAGGTAGATCGCGTCGACGTCCGGCCGCTCCTCGCGGTCGACCTTGACGTTGACGAAGAGCTCGTTCATCACCTGCGCCGTGGCCTCGTCGGCGAACGACTCGCTCTCCATCACATGGCACCAGTGGCAGGACGAGTAGCCGATCGAGACGAGCAGCGGACGGTTCTCCGCACGGGCGCGCGCGAACGCCTCCTCTCCCCAGGGGTGCCAGTCGACCGGGTTGCCGGCGTGCTGGAGGAGGTACGGACTCGTCTCGCGCGCGAGGCGGTTCACCGGGGTAGCGTAGGCGCGATGAGCCAGCTTCCCGGCGGCACCGTCACGTTCGTCTTCACCGACATCGAGGGTTCGACACGCCTGCTGCAGGAGCTCGGCGACGAGGCCTACGGACGCGTCGCGAGCGACCACCGGCGCCTCGTGCGCGAGGCCTTCGGCGCGCACGAGGGCACGGAGATCGACACGCAGGGGGATGCCTTCTTCTTCTCGTTCATCCGTGCCCGCGACGCGGTCGCCGGAGCCGTCGCCGTGCAGCGCGCGCTCCGAGACCACGAGTGGCCGGAGGGGAAGGAGGTTCGGGTGCGGATGGGCCTGCACACCGGCGAGCCGCAGGTCGGCGAGGAGGGCTACCTCGGGCTCGACGTCGTGCGCGCGGCGCGCATCTCCGCGGCGGGTCGCGGCGGGCAGATCCTCGTCTCCGAGACGACGCGCGCGCTGCTCGGCAATCAGCTCCCGGCAGGAGTCGCCGTCCACGACCTCGGTCAGCACGAGCTGAGGGACGTGCAGCACGAGCACATCTACGAGCTGACGGTCGACGGCCACGAGCTGGCGTACGAGCCCTTGCACACCAGGGCGCCGGCGACCTCGAGGCAGGAGGAGATGGCGTCCCGGTTCGAGGACCGCATCACGGCCCTGGTCGAGCGTCGCCTCGCGCAGGCCCTCCACCCCGAGCAGCAGGCGAGCGCAGCGGAAGCCGGGGAGCAGGAGAAGACCTCCGGCTTCGAGGACCGCATCACGTCCTACGTCGAGCGCCAGCTCGAGTCGGCTCTCGCGGGGGACGAGCCGAAGGTGCCGATGAAG
>CAZRTE010000008.1:0-48411 GCA_964602945.1 uncultured Gaiellales bacterium | reverse complement strand
GGCGAGCCAGTGCACCCACGGCTGGGCGTAGCGGACGGTCGCGAGGCCGAGCACGAGCCCCGCGACGATGGTCGCCGCGACCAGGAACTGCCGCCACCCGCCGCCCCGTACGTGCCGCGCGAAGGAGACGCGCCTGCGCCAGTCCGCCGTGGCGAGCCGCGGAAGCTCCCGCACGTGCGCGAGCACGTGCACGGCGGTGACGAAGAACCAGACGACGAACGACGCCTTGTGCAGCCCGACGAGGAGGCCGCCGGTCGGGCCGGTGACGAGCAGCGCGACCCCCGTGCCGAAGACGGCGAGCGTCGAAACGACGACGAGCGGCGCCATCAGCCGCAACGCCGGCAGCGGCGGGCCGCGGCGCACGTACTCAGGGGCGCGGCGGTAGTAGCGGACGAAGCGCCAGCCGGTGCTGCCGAGCTTGAGCAGGACCGGTGGGACGAGCAGCATGCCGAGCAGCACGTGCCACCAGATCAGCGGCCCGATCGAGAGGATCGTGATCCCGAGGGCGGCGAGCAGGACGACGAGGACGACGGCCGTTGCCGCAGTCAGCCGCTCGTTGCCGGCGACCCCGCCGCCGCGCGGGGCGGGAACGGGCGGCACAGGCCGTGCAGGGCGCGCGGACAGCTGTTCTTCCGTGAGCACTCCCCTATCGGAGCCGGTCCGTATGAGAGAGCCCTGAAGTCGTTCATCCGTTTCTCACGCAACAGGCCACAATGAGGTCGTGCGCGTGCTCGTGGTCGAGGACGAGAAGAAGCTGGGCGAGCTGCTCGGCCGGGGCCTGCGCGAGGAGGGGTACGCAGCCGACGTCGCCGACCGCGGCGAGGAGGCGCTCTGGATGGCGCACGCCGTCCCCTACGACGCGATCGTGCTCGACGTCATGCTCCCCGGCGCGGACGGGTTCGAGGTCTGCCGCCGCCTGCGGCGCGACGGCGTGTGGACGCCCGTGCTCATGCTGACCGCGCGCGACGGCGTGGACGACCGGGTGGAGGGGCTCGACGCCGGCGCCGACGACTACCTCGCCAAGCCGTTCGCGTTCGAGGAGCTCCTCGCCCGCCTGCGCGCCCTCACCCGCCGGGCGCCCGTCGAGCGGCCGCCGGTGCTCGAGGTCGGCGACCTCCGGCTCGACCCGGCCGCGCACCGGGTCTGGCGGGGCAGGACCGAGCTCGAGCTCTCCGCCAAGGAATTCGCCCTGCTCGAGCTGTTCATGCGCCGGCCGGGCATCACGCTGAGCCGGACGCAGCTGCTCGACGGAGCCTGGGACATCGCCTTCGAGAGCCGCTCGAACGTCGTCGACGTCTACGTCCGCTACCTGCGGGAGAAGATCGACCGCCCGTTCGGCCACGACTCGATCGAGACCGTGCGGGGCGTCGGCTACCGGCTCCGCACCGGCTGACGGCATGTTCCGCCTGCCGATCCGCGTCCGTCTCACCCTCGGCTTCGCGGTCGCGATGGCCGCGGTCCTGGCAGCCGTCGGCATCTTCGTCTATCAGCGCGTGGCGAACGAGCTGCTCACGAACGTCGACCAGACACTCGTGGCGCAGGCCAGGGAGGAGAGCCAGAGCGGACACGTCGACGCGGACACGGGCGGCGGGACGACGCTCGCCCAGGTCTACGGCTCCGACGGGCGGCTCGCCTCGTCGCAACCGGGAGGCCTCGCCCCGCTGCTCGACGGCCCGAGCGTCCAGGAGGCCGTGGCCGGCCGGCGGGTCTGGCGGAACGTGCAGCTTTCCGGCCGCGGCGAATGGCGGGTGCTCGCGCTGCCCTCGAGCGCGGGCGGGGCGGTGGTGGTCGCCCGCTCGCTCGGACCTCGGAGTCAGTCGCTCGACCACCTCCGTCACGAGCTCATCCTCTTCCTGCCGCTCGCCCTGCTCGCCGCCTCGCTCGGCGGCTACGGGCTCGCGGCCGGCGCGCTGCGACCCGTCGAGGTGCTGCGGCGGCGGGCGGCGGCGGTCACCGCCGGCGAGCCGAGCCGGCTCCCGACTCCCCCGGGCCGGGACGAGATCTCGCGCCTGGCCGTCACCCTCAACGACATGCTCGCCCGGCTCCACGACGCCTTCGAGCACGAGCGCCGCTTCGTCGCGGACGCGAGCCACGAGCTGCGGACGCCACTCGCCCTCCTGCGCACCGAGCTCGACCTCGCGCTCCGCCGGCCACGCTCCCGCGCAGAGCTGGAGAGCGCGCTGCACTCGGCCGCGGAGGAGACCGAGCGGCTGTCCCGGCTCGCGGACGACCTGCTCCTGATCGCCCGCGCGGACCGCGGCTCGCTCCCCATCCGGCGGGAGGACGTGGCCGTGGCCGACCTCCTCCGCGACGCTGCGACCCGCTTCTCGAGCCGCGCAGGCGAGCTCGGACGAGAGCTGCGCGTCGAGGCGACCGACCTGCACGTCGAGGCCGATCCGCTGCGCGTCGGGCAGGCGCTCGTCAACCTCGTCGACAACGCCCTCACGCACGGCAGCGGGGCCGTCGAGCTCGCGGCGGAGCAGCGGGAAGGCCTCGTCGAGATCCACGTCCGGGACGAGGGGGAAGGCTTCACGCCGGCGTTCCGCGACCGCGCCTTCGACCGCTTCAGCCGGGCCGACGAGGCTCGCAGCCGTGGCGGCTCCGGACTCGGCCTCTCCATCGTCGAGCTCGTCGCGCGCGCACACGGCGGCACCGCCGGGCTCGGCGATGGTCCCGCCGGCGGCGCCGACGTGTGGCTCTCGCTACCGGCCGGGACGAGGCCGGACGAGGCAGTGCCGCCGCAGCCGGCGCACGTCTCCACCTGAGAGGCTCCTCCAGCCGCGCAGCCCGGCGTCTTCACCGCAGGGGATCCGGGAAGACGCCGGACCGGGCTGGCCTCGGCTCGCGAGTGACCGCGAGCCGGGAGGGGGTTCACTGCAGTCGCAATCGAACCAGAAGCGGATGAAAGAACGCTAAGACGCCCGTTAAGACTTTGCGACGGTCCCGGCCCGCGCGGCCCCGTCGAGGCTGAGCCGAACGAGCGCCCCGCCGTCGGAGGCGTTCTCGGCGGCCACCGTGCCGCCGTGCGCCTCGGCCACCTCGCGGACGATGGCGAGCCCGAGCCCCGAGCCCGGCATCGCGCGCGCCGCCGCCGAGCGGTAGAAGCGCTCGAAGACGAGGGGCTGGTCGTCCTCCTCGAAGCCGGGGCCGTGGTCGCGCACCCGCAGCTCGCCGCGCTCGAGCGAGACCTCGACCGCGTTGCCGTCACCGCTCCACTTGGCGGCGTTCTCGAGCAGGTTCCACACCGCCCGCTCCATCCGCTCCCGGTAGCCGTCGACGACGGTCGGCTCGAGGCGGGTCGTCTCCCACGAGACGGAGGGGAAGTACATCCGCGCCCGCTCGACCGTTTCCTCCACGAGCTCGTCGAGCTGGAACGGCTCCCGGTCGGGCTGGACGCCCTCGCTGCGCGCGAGCTCGAGCAGCCCGGCGATGAGCGAGCGCATCTCCTGCGACTCGCGGTGGAGGTCGTCGAGGATCTGGCGCCGCTGCCCGGGCTCGAGCTCGATGCTGCCGCGCAGGACGTCGAGGTTCGTCTGCAGGCTCGTCAGCGGCGTGCGCAGCTCGTGGCTCGCATCCGCGACGAAGCGCCGCTGCCGCTCGAGCGACTCCTCGAGAGCCCCGAGCATCCGGTTGAAGGAGTGGCCGAGCCGCGCGAGCTCGCCGCGTCCTCCTTCCGGGACCCGCTCGTTCGGCTCACCCGTCTCCGTGATCCGCTCGGCGGCCGCGGTGAGCCGACGCACCGGCGCGAGGGTCGCCCCGGAGACGAGGGCGCCGCCCGCAGCGGCAACCGCGATCCCGCCGAGCGAGACGAGAATCAGGATCAGCCGGAGCTGGCTGAGCGAGTGGTTCATGTCCTGCAAGGGGCGGGCGACGAGGACGGCGCCGAGGTCGTGCACCGGCGTCACGTACTCGCGCATGGGGACGCGCGTGAGCTCGCCGTTGATCCGCACCGGCCACTCGATGCCGCGATAGAAGGAGCCCCGCCGGCCGGCGGCGACCGCCCTGACGGCGCGGTCGATCGGGAGCGACAGGTCTTCCGGCGCGGCGGCGCGGGTTCGGCCGGAGCCGTCGATGATCTCGACGTAGCTGCCGCCGACGTCCCCGCTCGCCGACAGCTGCACGCCGCTCGGCAGCTGCTGCACGATCGCATTCGCCTCCTTGCGCAGCGAGGTGTCGACCTGCGACTGCAGCTCGTGCCGCATGACGAAGTACGTCGTCGTCGAGGCGAGCGCGACCACGACTGCGACCACGCCGGCCGCGACGAGCGCCAGGCGCAGGCGGAGCGTCACGACTCGCGCAGCACGTAGCCGGTGCCGCGAACGGTGTGGATGAGCCGCGGCTCGCCCTCGGCCTCCGTCTTCCGCCGCAGGTAGCCGACGTAGACGTCGAGCGCATTCGAGGAATGGCTGAAGTCGTACCGCCAGACGCGCTCGTAGATGAGCGCGCGCGGCAACACCTGGCGCGGGTTGCGCATGAACAGCTCGAGCAGGTGCGCCTCCGTCGTCGTCAGCTCGAAGCGGCGGGTGCCGCGACGGGCGTCCATCGAGCCGAGGTCGAGCGTCAGGTCGGCGAACCGGAGCACCGCCCCCGGCTCCTCGGGCAGCGAGCGGCGCAGCAGCGCGCGCAGCCGGGCGAGCAGCTCCTCGAGGTCGTACGGCTTCGGCAGGTAGTCGTCCGCACCGGCGTCGAGTCCCTCGACGCGGTCGCCGACGGCGTCGCGCGCCGTGAGGAGGAGGATCGGGACGCGGTTGCCGTCCCGGCGCAGGCGCCTCGTCACGTCGAGGCCGTCGAGGCCGGGCATCATCACGTCTAGCACGACGGCGTCCGGCGTCCGCGCCTCCACCTCGGTGAGGGCGGAGTCGCCGTCCGGAGCGAGCGCCACCTCGTAGCCGTGCAGCTGGAGCGCCCGTTCGAGCGCCTCGCGCACAGCGCGGTCGTCGTCGACCACCAGCACCAACATCCCCCTAAGTGTGCCGTCTGACGTGAGAGTCCGTTCCGAGACGCGCAGCGAAGCCGCGTCGCGGCTACCGCGGCAGCTCGAACCAGAACGTCGCGCCCTCGCCCTCGGCCGACTCGACGCCGATCGTCCCCTGCATGCGCAGGACGAGCTCGCGACTGATGTAGAGGCCGAGCCCGGAGCCGCCTGCGCCTCCGCGGAGACGCGGATCGAGCCGGTGGAACTTCTCGAAGATCCGCTCCTGCTCGCCTGCCGGGATGCCCGGCCCCCGGTCGCAGACCTCCACGCGCACCGTCTGCTCGCGTGGCAGCACCCGCACCGTGACGGCCTCGTCGCCGGCGGCCGCCCCGTACTTCAAGGCGTTCTCGAGCAGGTTCGCGAGCACCTGCCCGACCCGGTCGGCGTCGGCGACCACGGCCGCCCCCGCCGCCGGCAGCTCGAGCTCGAGGCGCACGTCGCCCGCCGCCTTCGAGCTCTCGACCGCCGTGGTCACGAGCCCGGCGAGGTCGACTTCGTCCCGGGCCACGGCGAGGCGGCCGGCGTCGATCGCGCTCGCGAGGAGGATCCCGTCGACGAGGCCCGCGAGCCGCTCCGACTCCGAGACGAGGATCCCGAGCAGCCGGTCCCGTACGTCCTCCTGCAGCCCGCCGCGGAGCAGCGTCCGCGCGGCGCCGTAGACGGCCGCCACCGGCGTCCGGATCTCGTGCGAGACGGTCGTGACGAGATCGGAGCGCAGCTCCGCCGCCTCTTGCTCGTCGGTGACGTCGCGGAACGCGTAGACGACGCCTTCCCCGGACTCGACGGCGGACAGGGAGAGCCAGAGCTCGCCGTCGTCGATCTCGAGCGGCAGCGGACGCGACCGCTCCGCGCCGTCCCTCTCTCCCACGGGCACGAGCGGCACGAGGTCCCGCCAGCCGGGCAGCACCTCCTCGATCCGGCGCTCGAGCACCTCCGAGTCCACGAGACCGGTGATCCGCTCGGCAGCGCGGTTCCAGACGCGCACCAGCCCGTCCGGATCGACGAGCACGACTCCGTCCCCGACATGGTCGAGAGCGAGCGCCGCCCACGCTCGCTGCTCGACGTCGCCGAGCCCCTGCTCTCGCTCGAGCGCCACGGCTTTCTCTCGGCGCAAGACGATCCTCCTCCATTCCGCCATTCCGCGTTCCGGACGAGGTCCGCATGCCCACTGAGGACGGGTTTGATGCCTCGGCCGGGCGGGAGACCGCGACTTTGGGGGCTCCTACGCCGCCGGCAGGTCCACGACGAACGCCGCTCCCTCGCCGGGACGTGACTGCACGATCAGGCTGCCGCCCATGCGGGAGACGAGCTCCCGGGAGATGTAGAGCCCCAGTCCGCTGCCGCCGATGCCCCGGGTCTGGCCGGGGTCGAGGCGGTAGAACTTCTCGAAGACCCGCTCCTCCTCGCCCGCAGGAATGCCGAGACCGCGGTCGCGCACGGTGACGAGCGCGCGTCCCGCCCGGCTTTCGAGCTCGACGGTCACCTCGCCGCCGTCCGGCGAGTACTTGATCGCGTTGTCGAGAAGGTTGACGAGCACCTGACGGAGCTTGTCCTCGTCCGCGAGCGCGAGCGCCGCCTCGCCCTCGACCGCCAGGCGCAGCTCGACGTCCTCCGGCGCGTGCAGCCGCGCGGCGGCGAGCACGCTCTCGACGAGCGAGCCGAGATGGGTGGCTTCCGTCCTGAGGTCGACACGCCCCTCCTCGAGCTGCCCGGCCAGGAGGATCTGGGAGACGATCCTCGTCAGCCGCTCGGTCTCGTTCTCGACGATCTCGAGCAGCCGCTGCCCCTGCTCCGAGCCGAGGTCGAGATCGGGGCGCCGCAGCGTGCGAGCCGCGCCGTACACGGCGGCCAGCGGCGTGCGCAGCTCGTGCGAGGCGGTCGTGACGAAGTCGCTGCGGGCCTGCTCGAGCGCGAGCTCGTCGGTCACGTCCCGCAGCGCGTAGACGACACCCTCGTCGAAGCCGACCCCGGTGACCGCCACCCAACAGTCGCCGCGCGGCGTCTCGAGCGGCACGGTCACCGCCCGCGCGGGCTCGGGCGCGCCGGCGTCCGACGTCTCCGCGAGCTTCGTCAGCTCTGCCCATGCCGGCAGGATCTCCTCCGGCGTACGGCCGACGGCGTCCTCGCCCCGCACGCCGGTGATCGCGGCCGCGGCCGTGTTCCAGAAGCGCACCCTCCCCTCGCGGTCGAGGAGGACGACGCCGTCGCCGACGTACGCGAGCGCGAGGGCTGCGTCGGCCCGCCGCTCGGCCTCGCCGTAGAGACGGGCATTCTCGATCGCGATCGCGGCCCGCGCGGCGAGCTGCTGGGCGAGCACGAAGTCGTCGTCGTCGAAGCTGCGCTCCTCGGCGGCCAGCATGAGGGCGCCCAGCATGCGCTCGCCGGCCTGGAGCGGCAGCGCGATCGCGCTCCGGATCGAGATCTCGCGGAGCACCTCGGCCGCCTCCGGATCGCGCTCCGCGGCCTCGTCGAGCAGCGCCTGCGGCACCTCGCGGAGGAACTCGGGCTCGCCGGTACGGATCACGCGGGCCGTGAGGTCGTACTCCTCGCCGAGGCGCGTCGGGCCGGTTCGCGCCCGCATCTCCTCCGCCCAGCGCCGCCGCTCCGGGTTCTGGTGGGCCACGATCAGGCGATCGATCTCGTTGGTGCCCTCGGTGAGCACGTCGATCGCGCACCAGTCGGCGAGCCGGCTGACCGCGAGGGAGGCCAGACGCTCGAGCGTCTGCTCGAGGTCGAGCGAGGAGTTGAGCAGCGCCGTCGCCTCGTCGAGGAAGGAGAGCCGCTCCCGCAGAGCCTCCTCGGCGACGGAAAGGCGCGCCCGCTCGAGCGCGAGGGCCGCCTGACGCGCCAGCGCGAGCTTGAGCGCACGGCGCTCGGGCGGAAACTCCTGGTCCTCGGAGAAGGAGAAGACGAGCCCGCCGATGGGACCGCTCTCGCCGACGAGCGGCACGGCGACGAGGCCGTGACCGGGCTGCGCGCGGCCGGCGAGCCCGGGATAGCGCGCGTCGCGCTCCTGCTCGGAGCGGAGGAAGACACCCTCACCTGTGCGGACGGTCTCGGAGAGCGGAAGGTCGTCGTCGACGCGAATGCGCCGGAACGGCTCGACGTACCGCGTGTCGTAGCCGCGCGACGCGAGCACCTCGAGCCACTCCCCGTCCTCGCTCAGCGCCGCGATCAGGCCGCTCCGCGCCTCGGCCAAGCCCGCGCCCTCGACGAGCACCGCGTCGAGCACCTCTTGCGGGGTGCGGGCCGAGACGAGCGACTCCGCCGCCCGCTGCAGGCGAACGGTCGTACCGAGAGCCTCGATGCTCGACCACGCCTCCTGCTCCGCCCGGGCGCGAGCACCGCGCTGGCGGGCGAGCACCTCGCCGCCGAGCAGTGCGGTCGCGGCGAAGACGGCGACCGCGAGCGCGCCGTCCGCCTTGACGGACCACATGTGATACGGCGTGATGAAGAAGTAGTAGAAGGGGACGATCGACGCCGCCGCGGCCACGAGTCCCGCCACCCGGCCGCCGACCGTCGTCGCCACGAGCACCGAGAGGACGTAGAGGAGCGCGGGCACCTCCTCGTGCGGGTTGCCGAGCGCGAGCAGGCTGACGGCGGCGGGAGCGGCGAGCGCCACCGACACGCCCGCGACGCGACGTCGCGCCGGCCGCAACGCCCGCGCCGCCACCGCCGGCGAGAACTCCGCAGCCCGCTGAGTCATTCCTCCTGGGACAGCTCGCGGTTGAGCAGCTCGCGCTCCCCCCTGCCGATGCGCTCGAGCACGTTCCTGACGATGCCCGCGAGCTCGAGCGGGTCGAACGGCTTGACGATGTAGCCGACCGCGCCGAGCTCCTGGGCGCGCAGGACGTCCTCCGGCGCGGCCCGCGCCGACAGGAAGACGACCGGGGTGTCGCGCGTGGCCGGGTCACCGGCCAGCTGCTCGGCGACGCTCCAGCCGTCGACGCCGGGCAGCATGATGTCGAGCAGGACGAGCGACGGACTCTCCCTGCCCAGCTGGGCGAGCGCCTCGTCGCCGTCGGCGGCTTCGAGCACGGCGATGCCGTCCCTTTCGAGGTTGACGCGGCAGATGGTCCGGATCGCGCTCTCGTCGTCGACGAGCAGCACGGCGGGAGCGGACTGCGCCGGCCGGGATCCCTCCGCGCCGCCGCCCGACTCGGGCCGGTGACGCACGCGGCTCCGCCAGCCTCCACGCGCGGCAGCCGGCGGCCTGGACCGGCGCAGCCGCCGGCCCGCTCCCGGGGCCATGGACCTGCTCGAGCGCTCGACCTGGGCAGTTCTCACGATTCCCCCCGGTGCCGGTGCAGCAACACCGCAAGTGTGCCCGATCCGCCTGGACAGCGCTAGACGGTGGAGCCGGGGTGCGTCCGGTTCCAGTCCTCGGCGAGCTCGCGCAGACCGGGGCCCCGCACGCGGATCGCGTCGCGCGCGTGCAGCCGCATCCGCGCGGCGAAGTCGCGGTCGCGCGACCGGAGCAGGCTGCGAGCCCCGTACTGCGCGCCGGTGCAGAGTGCGGCGCAGGTGGCGCCGGCCGCCGAGTGGTGCTTCCGCCAGTAGCGGTGCCGCCCGCGCCACATCTCGTTGATCCGCCGCTCGGGAATTCCTGCGCTGAACTGGGACTCGTGATGGACGACGGTGACGGACGGGAAGTACCGCGTCCGCCAGCCGGCCTGCCGCAGCCGGTACTGGAGGTCGACCTCCTCCGAGTAGATGAAGAAGTCCTCGTCGAAGAGCCCGATCTCGTCGAGCGCCTCACGCCGGACGAGCAGCGCCGCCGCCATGGCCCAGTCGACGTCACGGATCGCGCCGCCGCGCGACTGCGTGGCGCCGACGCGGCCGAGCGACACCAGGCTGAGGGCGGCGCGCGCGGGCGTCGGGAAGCGCCAGGCAGAGTGCTGGAGCCGGCCGTCGGGGTAGACGAGCCGCGGCGCGAGCGCCGCGACGCGCGGGTTGGCCTCGAGGTGGGAGACCATCCGCTCGAAGCCCCAGTCGTCGCTCGTCGTGTCCTCGTTGAGGACGAAGACGTAGCGGCCGGAGGTGGCGCGGATGACGGTGTTGTGGTTGGCGCCGAACCCGGCCCGGTGGCGCTGCTCGATCAGGCGTACGTCGGGAAACCGCTCCGCCACGGCCGCCGCCGAGCCGTCCTCCGACGCGTTGTCGAGGACGACGATCTCCACGCCGGTGTCCTGCAGCGACTCGAGGCAGGCGAGCAGCAGCTCCCGCGAGTTCGTGTTGACGAGGGAGACCGAGACGTCGGGCACTAGGCGGTCTGCGTCAGACCGGCCGCCCAGGACGAGGGCAGGTTCCGCAGCACCTCGACGCTGTCGAAGCGGATCTGCTCGCGTACGCCCGTCTCGACCGCCCACGCGGCCATCCGGCGCAGGCCGTCCTCGAGCGGCACCGTCTGCTCCCGACCGAAGACCCGCTGCAGCTTCGTGTGGTCGGAGAACGCGTGCACGACCTCCTTCCGCGCGGCGAGGAAGTCGATCTGCGGCTCGGCCACGTCGAGAGCGCGCGCGACCGCGTGGGCGAGGTCGAGGACGGTGGAGGGAGTGTCGGCGCCGACGTTGAAGGCCTCGTTCGCCGCCGCGGGGACGTCGATCGAGCGCGCGATCACGGGCGCGACGTCGTCGATGTGCGTGAACGCCCGTGTCTGCAGGCCGTCGCCGAAGATCGACATCGGCTGCCCGCTCAGGAGCTGGTTCATGAAGATCCCGATCACGTTCCGGTACGGGTCGGCGAGGTTCTGCAGCTCGCCGTAGACGTTGTGCGGCCGGAAGACCGTGTAGTCGAGGCCGAACATCCGCTGCGCAGCGCTCAGGTCGAGCTCGACGGCGTACTTCGCGATGCCGTACGGGTCCTCCGGCTCCGGGACGATCTCCTCCGACATCGGCGTCTGGGCGGGGCCGTAGACGGCTATCGAGCTGGTGAAGACGAACCGCTCGACGGTCTCGGCGCGGACGGCGGCGTTGAGCACGTTGACCGAGCCGATGACGTTGTTCGTGTAGTTGAAGCGGCGGATGAAATGGGAGAGCCCCTCCGCTGCGTACGCGGCGAGGTGGAAGACGTGCGAGAAGTCGTGCGTGCGAAAGAGCTCGTCGACGAGCTCGGGATCCGTGACCGAGCCGGCGACGAAGGTCGCCCCGGCGGGCACGTTCGCCTCGTAGCCGCCGCTGAGATCGTCGAGAACGACGACGTCGTGACCGGCGTCGAGCAGATGTCGGGCGACGTGCGCGCCGATGAAGCCGGCGCCGCCGGTGACCAGAACGGGCATGGAGCCGTAAGGCTACCGGGCGCCCCGCTTATGCTTGCCGCCATGCGGTCGCGGAGGCGCGTCCTCCTCAGAGGCGTACTGGGCCTCGCCCTCGTCGCCGCCGTCTTCGCGTGGGCGCTGCCGCAGATCGCGAGCTACGGCAGCGTCGGGCGCCAGCTCGGGACGGTCTCGACGGCGTGGGCCGCCGCGCTCGCCGCCGGCGCCGTCCTCGACGTCCTCACGGTTGCCCTGCCGTGGCGATCCCTGCTGCCGCAGCTCTCGTGGCCGGGCGCCGTGGGCTTCACGCAGGCCTCGACCGCCCTCACGATCGTGCTGCCCGGCGGGGCGCCGCTCGGCATGGCGATCTCCTTCGGGCTCCTACGGCGGCTGCGGGTCAGGGCAGGCGAAGCAGGGTTCGCAGTCGCCCTCACCGGGCTCTGGAGCCAGGTCATGATCCTCCTCTACCCGCTCGTCGGTGCGGCGCTCGTGCTCGGCAGCGGCCGGCTGTCGACGGCGACCGTCGCGATCGCCGGTGTCAGCGCGGCCGCCGCCGCCGCAATCGGCCTCGTCGCCCTCGCCGCGCTCCGCAGCCGTGCGGCCGCGCACTGGCTCGGCGAGACGGCGAGGCGTGTCGCGGCACCGGTCGCCCGTCTCCTCAGGCGCCCCGAGCCGACCTGGAGCGGCAGGGCGCTCGTCCGGCTCCGCCAGGAGCGCCTCGGTCACCTGCGCCGCCGCTGGCCGGCGCTCACGGCGACGACCGTCGTCAACCAGCTCAGCGCGTATGTCGTGCTCGAGCTGTCGGTGCACGCGGTGGGCATCTCGGGCGGGAAGCTCCCGTGGACGGAGGTCTTTCTCGCGTGGGCGATCGGGCGCCTGATCAGCTCCCTGCCGCTGACCCCCGGAGGAATCGGCGTCGTCGAGCTCGGCCTGATCGGGACGCTCGTCGGCTTCGGCGGTCCGCGCGCGCACGTCGTCGCGGCGGTGCTGCTCTACCGGGGACTGATCGTCGTCCCGACGCTCGTCGTGGGCGGGGCGGCGCTCGTCTGGTTCCGCTTCGGCGGCAGGCCCGCCACACCGCAGCCTGAGCCTTCCCCCGACTAGACGACCGACTCCAGACTGCCGCGGCGCCGGCTGGACCGGCGCGTCTAGGGCAGTGCCTCGAGGATCTCCTCCTGCGGCTCGTCCAGCCGCAGCCGGTCGCGCACCTCCGAGACGATCCACTCGAGCCGGCGGAAGACGAGCGAGTCGCGGCGCTCGAACTCGAGCCGCCTCCGCTTGCCCACGAACCGGCGATCGATGTAGCGAAGCGGCCGCAGCGGGATGTCCGGGTAGAGGCGGCTCAGCGCCTCCTCGAGCGCCGAGTGGTCGAGGATGGCGTCGGCGTAGTCGACGGTCTCGCCCGGGAGCGCCTCGAACACGGCCTCCGCGCGCACGAGCCCCTCCACGAGGGCCCACGGGTACCCGTCGAACACCATGGCCGCGCGCGCCGGGTAGAGCCACTGCCGCTTGAGCATCGTGTACGCGACCTCGGCCACGTCGCGCCGCACCTTCAGCACCTGGAAGTCGGCGAGCCCCTCCCAGCCGCCGACCACGAACGGCTGCACGACGTCCTTGTACGCGTGGCCGTAGCGCAAGGCGGTCCGGTCGAGGTAGCCCGTCATCTCCACGAAGGCGCCCGGCGCGGCTCCGAGCAGCGTGAAGCGCTCGTCCGCCGGCGCGAGGCTCTGCCGCCGCCTCGGCACCCGGTCGCGGTTGAGGATCTCCCCGTCGCTCGTCCAGGCCGGCTCGGCGAGACCGATCGCGTCGGCCGCTGCGACGTAGAGGAGGCTCGAGAGGGACCGCGGCAGCGAGACGACGAAGAGCGAACGCACCCCGGTCGCGGGAGGCCGTACCGAGCCAGGCCGGAGCAGGCGGGGCCGATTCACGCGCGCATCCTAGGGACCGGGCTCAAGAGCTGCATGTGAAATTGTCCGCACTCTGTTCGAACACCTCCGGGCACCTCCATGGGGTACCCCGAGCGGGCCTACGGCCGGGCCGGTTTTACGCAGGGCTTACGCGAAGGAACTACAACGCATGACATCCGCGGCCGATACTCCCGACCATGAAGAGAACAGTCGTCCTCCTCGTCGCGGCGCTCGCCCTGCCCGGCGTGGCGCTCGCGAAGGCGCCCCACCCGAACCACGGCAAGCACAAGGGCCAGGGGGCACACACGAACCACAGCCATGCGGCCCCGAAGGTCGTCTACATCCTCAAGGGGACGCTGTCCGGCTACGCCGCGTACGACTCGGCGACGAGCACGGACGGCTCGATCACGATCGACGTGAAGCACGCCAACCGGCATGCCCGGGCGCTCAAGACGCTCACGCTGACGTTCTCCGTCTCGGCGAAGACGAAGATCGTGCTGCACAACGGCACGACCTCGATCTCCGACGGCGACCGCGGCATCGTGAAGATCAGAGCTCTGAAGAAGATCGCCCCGGCCGATCTCGCGTCCACGCTCCAGGCGGTCACCGCACGCCAGGTGATCGACCAGGGAGCGCCGAAGTCCGGCTGATCGATCCCTCCGTCCGGCGCGCGGCTACCCGCAGGCGGGAACGCCGCCGCCGGCCTGCGCGCGGGCTCGAGCCCGCGGCCCACGGCAGTCCGGCGAGCGGACGGACCGGCCGCTACGCCTGAGCGCCGCGAACGCCGCCGGGAGGAGCGAGACCCGCCGGTCGCAGCCGCTGCCGCACTCGCAGAGGAACTCCGCGGAGAGCCCGGGGTCGGCAGGCCCGAGGAGGTCGTAGATGCGGTCGTTGACCTCACCGATGAGCAGCGTCAGCCGGCGCGAGTCCATGGCGCAAGGATGCCCACGGGCGAGGCCGGGCGGGCCCGGGCTTACCCACCCTTTACGCGGCCGGTCCGGGCCGCAACTTCGACGGGGTGCTGCGCGTGATCGACTCGCTGCAGCTCGCCGCGAGCCACAGGGTCCCGACGCCCGCCAACTGGCAGCGCGGGGACGACGTGATCATCTCCGGCTCGGTCGGGAACGAGGAGGCGAGGGAGATCTTCGGCAGCCGGCAGGCACCGAAGCCGTACATCCGGATCGTGCCGGATCCCTCGGCAGCCCCGGCCGCCTCCTGACGGGCCGGCGGCGGCTCAGCGCTTGGGGGCGACGGGCGTCCGGCTGAGCGTCTGCCGAGCCGGCACGCTCGGCTCGTGGAGTGGAGCACGGTGCACGATCACGGTCGGGCAATGCGCGTGCGCGGCGCAGTGGTGACTGACCGAGCCGAGCACCATCCCCTTCAGCCCGCTGAAGCCGCGTGAGCCGACGACGAGCAGGTCCGCCTCCTCCGAGGCGTCGACGAGCACCTGGGCGGCCGTCCCGAACACCGTCCGCGGCACGATCCGCACGTCGCTGCCGTGCCCGTCGAGCTTGTGGACGATCTTCTCCGCCCGCTGCTCGGCGGCCTCGCGCAGCGCCTGCATCTCTTGCTCCGCCAGCCCGCTCGCCTCGACCGGCGCCGGATCCCACGCGTACACCGCGTCGATCGTGGCTCCCGTCACCCGCGCCTCCGCGACCGCCCACTCCAGCGCCTCCCCGGAGGCGGGCGATCCGTCGACCCCGACAACGATCCGCTTCGTTTCGCGTGCGTCCACGACTCCTCCTCTTCCCCGACGGAGCCAGATTCGCCGAACGGGTCCGCGCACGCATCGGGTCCCGTGCGCAGCGCGAGATCCGGGGATTCCCCGACCGCTCCCCGGGTTCCCGGGGTGAGTGGTTCCACGCAATCGGATCAGCGGCGCCGCGGATGCCGGGCGGGCAGGCGGTCGCGAGGCTTCCGCGCATGACAGCGACCTTCGGCAGCGAGATCCGCCAGGAGGAGGAGCTCGTCCTGACGCGATCCGGGTACGACGCCCTCGTCGAGGAGCTGCGCCACCTGACCGAGGAGAAGCAGCCCGCGGCCGTGGAGGAGCTGCACCGGGCGGCCGAGCTCGCCGGCGATCTCTCCGACAACTCCGAGTACCTGCACGCACGGGAGGCGCTCGACCGGATCCAGGAGCGGATCGACCTGCTCGAGACACGGCTGCGCTCGTCCCGGCCCCTCCGGCCCCGCGAGGGCTCGAGCGGCATCGTCTCCCGCGGCTCCCACGTGGTCGTCGAGGACCTCGACGACGCGACGACCACGGAGTTCGTGCTCGTCGCATCCGCCGAGTCCGACCCCGAGCACGGGCGGCTCTCCGACGAATCGCCGGTCGGCCGTGCGCTCGTGGGCTGCTCGAAGGGCGACGTCGTCGAGGCGCGGACGCCGAGGCGGACGAGGCATCTGCGGATCACGCAGGTCGACCGCCGGCGGCGCTGACCGCCACGGACTTCCGCGCCGCGATCCGGGATATCGCTGAGATCGAGACGGGGCGCCTGCGGATGCGCGCTCGTCGCACGTCCGCGAGGCTGAGAGACGCCTCGAAAGGAGGAGCGTCATGACGAGTCGGACGCAGTACGACGAGCTGGCGGGTGGCGAGCAGCACGGCGACGAGCTGCTCCACGAGGGGAGGCAGCATCCGGGAGTCGACACCCTCGGCGGCGAGGAGCACGGCCCCGACACGCTCGGCGGCGAGGAAGAAGGCCCCGAGCTCCTGGTCGGCGGCGAGCAGCACGGCCGCGAGACCCTCTCCATCCCGTAGCAACGAGCTTCCGGCGTGCCCGAACGGGCACGCCGGACCAGGAGGATGAACCGATGGCATCTGCAGTGAAGGAAGCGGATCTCGCAGGCCCCGGCCCAGGCGACTACGCGGAGCTCGAGCACGTCCTGCCGACGGACTACGTGCCGCTGCTCGACCCGAAGGAGACGATGCGGGGGCTGTACGCGGCGAAGAGGCTGATCGAGGACCGGCTCTGCGAGGAGCTGCACCTCCTTCCCGTCCAGGTGCCGCTGATCGTCGACCGTGAGAGCGGCGTGAACGACTACCTCGACCGCGACGGCTCACGCACACCGGTCGCCTTCCACATCGCCAACGACGGCGAGCGGAACCCGATCGACGCGGAGGTCGTGCAGGCCGCGACGAAGTGGAAGCGGCTCGCCCTGCGGCAGTTCGGGCTACGGGCCGGCGAGGGTCTCCTCACCGACATGCGCGCCGTGCGGAAGGACTACTTCCTCGACCACGACCACAGCGCCTACGTCGACCAGTGGGACTGGGAGCGCGCGATGCGCCCGGAGGACCGGACGCTCGAGTACCTGACCGCGACGGTGCGCTCGATCTGGAAGGTGCTCAAGGAGGCGGAGGCGCTCCTGCACGAGCGCTATCCGATCCTCGGCGAGGCCTACCCGCCACTGCCGGACGAGCTCGAGTTCCTGCACGCCGAGGACATCCTCGCCGCGTATCCCGACCTGCCGCGCAAGCAGCGGGAGACGGCGATCCTGCAGGAGCATCCGGCGGTCTTCATCTACGGGATCGGCTGGTCGCTCGCCGACGGGCTGCCGCACGAGCTGCGGGCGGCCGACTACGACGACTGGTCGACCGAGACGGTCTCGGCGGACGGGCGCCCGATGCACGGGCTCAACGGCGACATCCTCGTCTGGAACCCCGTCACCCGCCGCCGGCACGAGCTCATGTCCGGCGGGATCCGGGTCACGAAGGAGTCCCTCGTCCGCCAGCTCGAGCTCTCGGGCCAGCTCGACATGCTCGAGCTGCCGTACCACCAGGCGATCATGCGGGACGAGATCCCGCTCTCGATCGGCGCGGGGATCGGCCAGTCGCGGACGATGATGCTGCTCCTGCGCAAGGCCCACCTCGGCGAGGTGAGCGTGAGCGTCTGGCCGCACGTGCTGAAGCGCATGTGCGCCGAGCGCGACATCCGCGTGCTCGAGTGAGAACGTCGGCGCCTGCGGCGCGCCGGCGTCAGTGCCGGCCGCCGCAGGTGCAGACGTCCCGGGTCCGTCCGCAGCTGCGGCAGCGGCCGCGGGTCCCGAGACGGAGCATCCGCTTCGCGAGCCCCGAGTAGAGCATCGCGTAGCCGCTGAAGCACGTCACGAGGAGCGCGATGACGGTCTCGCGGGGCATGGAATCGAGCTTGGCCCCCGCGGGGTCGCGCAGCATCCGCGTCGCCCCGGCGCATCCACGTGGTGAAGTACTGACGCCAGGCGGCGGGCGCCGCAGGACCGTCAGCAGCCGCCGGAGACGAAACGGGCCGCGCGCAGCGTCCCCGAGACCATCCCCTCCGCGATGAGCTTCACCGGCTTGGCCCGGTAGGCGACCGTGACCGGACGCCGTGAGCAGAGCGGGATCGCGATCTCGGCGGAGCGCCCTGCGCCGATGCGCCGGAAGACGGTCGCCGCATGCGCCTGGTCGAACCACATCTTCAGCGTCTTGCCGTCGGGCGGAGCGCCGATCGAGAGGATCAGCCGGCCGTCGAGGCGGCCATGGGCCGGCCAGACGGTGATGGAGCCCCCGCCTGCGAGCCGGCCGTCCGGGTAGGTGCCGCCGATGAGGTAGCGGAGCCGGAGCCCGTCGGGCGCACCGACGAACAGGGAGTCGCTGGCCGAGTGGAGGACCGTGCCGTTCTGCAGGCCGACGCCACCGGGCGGAGTCGAGAGGAGCACGTCGCCGCGGGCCGGAGCGCCGTCCACGAGCAGCGACCCGTCCTCGGCCACGCGCGCGCTCTCGACGGCGAAGCTGTCGGGGTGGATCGCGTGGGGAAGCAGCGCCACACGGTCGACCGACGGGTTCCAGAACAGCACCTCGTCGGTGTTCGCGCTCCCGGGAAAGAGCACCATCGTCACAGGACCCGTTGCTGCGGCGTCGACTGCAGACGGACTGCCGCCGAGGACGAAGGCGTAGTCGGCACGGCTGACGCTGACGTTGAACGACGCCGCTCCTGTCGACGCCGCGACGGAAGCGATGCCGGCGAGGACGAGGGCGACAGTGGCGAGGGCTCGGGGCGCGAAGAAGGAGACGGCAAGGAGAACGACGACCGCAGCCGCTCCAGCCTGGACGACGATGACTGCGGCGCCGGACGCGGAGCCGACGAGCTCTGCAAGCCTCGCCAGCGCGAAGAGGAACGGGGAATGGTCGAGGCGGTGGCCGACGAGCTCCCCGGAGAGAGGTAGCCGCAGGCTGCCGACGACCAGTGCGACGGCGACGATCGCGTGCAGCGCTCTCCGCGGAAAGCCGCGGCGTGCGTAGAGCAGGAAGGCGAGCGTCCACAGCGGCAGGAGATAGAAGAGGTACCGCTCCTGGACGAAGTTCCCGTTTCCGATGAAGCGCTGCTGGGCGTAGCTCGTGTGACCGTAGACGATCGCCTGGGCGAAGAGGCCGACCGTGAGCACGAGCGTCAGCGCGCCGAACGCGAACTCGGCGCGGCGGAGGGGCCGCACGAGGGCGTAGGCGACGCCGAGGATCGCTCCGGGCACGAGGACGAAGCCGCCGGCGAAGGCGAGCACGAGCGCGTCCGGCGCGATCAGGCCGACGGCGCTGCCCGCGTCGAAGCCGGGCACGGAGAGGAAGCTCGGGTAGTAGCCGGTGTTCCGCAGCGGGCCGACGGCGAGGAGCACTCCGGCCACGACTCCGAGCAGGGCGAGCGCGACCCGGTTCGCGCGGACGAACGCGCGCAGCCGCCGCTCGCGGAGGACGACCGCGACGAGCACGACGACGAAGGCGGGCAGGAGGATCGCGAGCTGCATCCGCGTGAGCATCCCGAGCGCGGCGAGACCGAGGAAGAGGCCGAACGACCGCGCGCTCGGCCGGTCGATCGCGTGCACCGCCGCGGCGACCGCGGCGAGCGCGAGCGGGTACGCGACCGGCTCCGACAGGACGAAGCTCGAGTAGACGAGCGCCGGGAAGGCGAGGCTGAGGGCGGCGGCGGCCAGCGCCCACCGGGCGGGAAGGCCGAGCCGGCGCGCGAGGTAGTAGACGGGGACGGCGGCGAGCGACATCACCACCGACTCGATCGCCTGCGTCGCCCGGTAGCCGGCCTCGACGCCCGGCAGAAGCCACGCCGGCGCGGTGAGGAGCGGCTGCAGGAGCGGGAGGAAGTGGGCCGGGACGCCGCGGACGACGGGCAGGTGCCCCGACGCGAGCGACCGTGCGAAGGACGAGTACATGTACTCGTCCGGGAAGTAGTCCGGGCTCGGCCGCAGCCAGGCGGTGACGAAGCGGATCGCGGCGCTCGCCGTCACGAGCAGCGCGAGCGGCGCGACGCGGACGTGCACGAGGACGCCGTCGAGCGTGCGGCGCGGCTGTTGCGCGACGGCGCTCACCCGATGGCTATCGGCCTCGAGGGAAGCCCGCTTTAGCCGGTGCTCGGGCCGTCCGATACCTGCCGTGTGACGGGTGCGGGCTCAGTGGTGCTGGTCGCATACGGCTCGAGCCCGGGCCTGCTCGCCTGCGCTGCCTCCGTCTGGGCGGACGAGCCGGACTGGGAGCTCGTCGTGGTCGACAACGGCGCCGACCGGGACGAGGTCGACGCGGTCGAGCAGGCGGGGCACGCGACGATCGTCCGTCCGCCGCGCAACCTCGGCTTCGCAGGCGGCTGCAACGCCGGCGCGGCGGTCGCTACGGGCGAGCGGATCGTGTTCCTCAATCCCGACACGATCGTCTCGCCCGGCTCGCTGTCCGCGCTCGTCGAGCCGCTCGACGACCCCGGCATCGGCATCGTCACCGGCTGCCTGCGGCTGAACGACCGCCCGGAGGTCCTGCACGCAGCCGGAACGGTCGTGCACGTCAGCGGGATCGGCTGGTCGTCGGGCTACGGCACGCCGCCCCCCGCGGCGACCGGGATCATCGACGTTCCCGCCCCCTGCGGAGCGGCGATGGCGATCCGCGCGGACACCCTGCGCGACCTCGGAGGCTTCCACGACGAGCTCTTCCTCTATCTCGAGGACGTCGAGCTCGGCTGGCGGGCCCGGATGGCCGGCGCCCGCGTGGTCTGCAGCCTCGGCGCCGACTTCTACCACGACTACGACTTCGAGCGGCACGCGGCGAAGCGCTACTTCCTCGAGCGGAACCGGCTCGCGTTCCTCGCGGTCTGCTACTCGAAGCGCACGCTCTTCCTGCTCGCGCCCCTGCTCGTCGCGACCGAGATCGCGATGCTCGCCTTCGCGGCCCGGGAGGGATGGCTGCGGGACAAGCTCGCCGGCTGGGGCTGGCTCGTGCGGAACGCGCGGGGGCTGCTCCGGCGGCGGCGGGAGGCGCAGCGGCGCCGGCGCGTCGGGGACCGGGACCTCGCCGGCCTGCTCACCGCCGTCGTCGACCCCGGGATGGTCGAGGTGCCCGCCGTCGTCCGAGCCCTGAACCCGCTGCTGCTCGTGTACTGGACCGCAATCCGCCGCGCGCTGTGACCGGCCCGCGCACCGGCGTCGTCGTCGTCAACTGGAATGCCGGCGGCCATCTGGCGCGGGCGCTCGAGGCGCTCGCGGAGCAGACCGTCGCGCCGCACCGCGTGATCGTCGTCGACAATGCCAGCGACGACGGCTCGCTCGACGGTCTCGAGGCGCGCTTCCCCCAGGTGGAGCTCGTCCGCTCCCGGGAGAACCTCGGCTTCGCGGCCGCCAACAACCTCGCCGTGCGGATGTGCGACGACTCCGAGCTCGTCGCGCTGCTCAACCCGGATGCGTTCCCGGAGCCCGACTGGCTGGAGACGCTGCTCGCCGCCGCAGAGGCTCATCCCGGTTGCGCCGCCTTCGGCAGCCGGCTCGTCCGCGACGACGACCGCGAGACGCTCGACGGGGCGGGCGACCAGTACCACGTCAGCGGCCTCGCCTGGCGGCGCGACCAGGGAGCTCCCCTGACCGTCGAGCGGCCGCCGGGCGAGTCGTTCTCGGCCTGCGCCGCGGCCGCCCTCTACCGCCGCGAGGCGCTGCTTGCCGTGGGGGGCTTCGACGAGCACTTCTTCTGTTACTACGAGGACACCGACCTCGCCTTCCGCCTGCGCCTGGCCGGGCACCGCTGCCTGTACGTCCCCGCGGCCGTCGCCCGCCACGTCGGCTCGGCGACGACCGAGCCGCTGAGCCCGTTCGTGGTCTACCACTCGGCGCGCAACCAGCTCTGGACGTACGTGAAGAACATGCCCGCGCCGCTGCTGTGGCTGTATCTGCCGCAGCACCTCTTCCTCAGCCTCCTGACGGTGCTCGGCTACGCCGCCCGCGGCCGGGGCCGGCCGGCGCTGGCGGGCAAGCGCGACGGCATCCGCGCGCTGCCGCGCGTGCTCGCCCAGCGGAGGGAGATCCAGGCGGGCCGGGTGGCGGGCGCCGCCGAGCTCCGGAGCGCGATGTCGCGCGGCCCCGAGGGCTACCTGGAGCCGCTCGCGGTCCGCCGGCGCGAATCCCGGCGGCCGAAGCGGCAACCCTCGATCGATACGCGACGCTCAAGCCGAGCGAATCGGAAGCCGATGAGCGAAACCTGATGGTGGTCACGCTGCTCCCGACGGGCCCTCATCTCGCTGCCGCGGGACGGGTCTCGTGCATCGTCCCGGCGCACAACGAGGAGGCGACCATCGGCGAGGTGCTCGACCGCCTCGCCGCGCTCGAGCTCGAGCTCGAGGTCATCGTCGTCGACGACGGCTCCACCGACCGGACCGGGGAGATCGCCGACGAGTTCGCCGACCGGCACCCGAGGGCGCTCGTCATCCACCAGGAGCAGTCCGGGAAGGGCGCGGCGATCCGGGCCGCGATCCCGGCCGTCACCGGCGAGATCGTCCTCGTCCAGGATGCGGACATGGAGTACGACCCGGTCGACGTGCCGGCGCTGATCGAGCCGATCCGGCGCGGAGCCGCCGACGTCGTCTACGGCTCCCGGTTCGCAGGCGGCAGGCCGCAGCGCGTCCACCGCTACTGGCACCGGTTCGCGAACCGCCTCCTGAGCCTGTTCACGTGCGTGCTGTTCAACGCGACGTTCAGCGACATCGAGACCGGCTACAAGGCGATTCGCGCCGACATCCTCCACACGCTCGACCTGCGCCGCTCGGGCTTCTCCATCGAGATCGAGTTCACCGCGAAGGTGTGCAAGCGGAAGCTCCGGATCTACGAGATCCCGATCTCCTACTACGGGCGCACCTACGACGAGGGCAAGAAGATCACGTGGAAGGACGGTATCGTCGCCCTTGCAGTGCTCCTCCGCGAGCGGTTGACACCGGCGCCGGCTGCGGTGCCCGCCGTCGAGCCGCGCACGCCGAAGGTCTTCCCCGAGCCGGTTGCGAGCGGTGCCCGGCCTCTGCGTCTCGATCGAGACGTGGCCCCGGACGCGGTCACCGGCTGAAGCAGCTCACGGGTGCCCCGGGCTTCCTGCGGCCCGATCTCCGGAGCCCGACGCAGTACCCTGTGCCCTTGCGTCCTCCCCGCGAGATCACGCCTGCGCAGGCCCTGCTGTGGCTGCTGGCCCTCGTCGGCAGCACGACCGCCTTCTCGTGGGCCTGCCTGCTCTTCTTCGCCGACCGGGAGCAGCGCGCGCTGACGTTCGCCCTCTGCGGCCTTGCCCTCGTGCTGTGGACGGCCGTGCACGTCACCGACCGCCGGCACGAACGTCGCTGACTCCTGTCCGACGGCATGTGCCGAGGTTCGGCATGCTTGCGGGAATGGTTGCGGCGTCATCGTTCTCTCGGCCGCTCCTGCGCGGGGTGCTCCATCAGGCGGCGTTCCCGGTCTCGCTGGTGGCCGGGACGCTTCTGGTCGTGTACGCGGACGGAGCCGGCCGGCGCGCGGCCGCGGCGGCGTTCGCGGCGTCGGTGGCCGTGTGCTTCGGCACGAGCGCGCTGTACCACCGGATCGTCTGGACGCCGCGCCTGCGCAGCTTGATGCGCCGCCTCGACCATGCGGCGATCTTCGTGCTGATCGCCGGCACGTACACGCCGGTCGGGCTGCTCGCGCTCGGCGGGGCCTGGCGCTGGCTCGTGCTCGGCTTCGTCTGGGCGAGCGCCGCGGCCGCGATCGTGCTCTCGCTGCTCTGGCCGGGCGCGCCGAACTGGCTGCCCGCAGCGATCGGGCTCGTCATCGGCTGGACGGGCGTGGTCGCACTGCCGCAGATCGTCGCCCGCCTCGGCGGCGGGGGTATGACCCTGCTCGTGCTCGGCGGGCTCGCCTACAGCCTGGGCGCGGTCGTCTATGCGCGACAGCGGCCTGATCCGCTACCCAGGATCTTCGGCTACCACGAGCTCTTCCACGCGCTGACGATCGTCGCCGTCGGCTGCCAGTACGTCGCGATCGCGTTCTTCGTGATCCGGGTGGGTTGACCCTCGCGCCCGCGCCGGCCGGCCGCGGCCGCCCCCGGAGCCGGATACGTCGCTGGAGCCGGCGGCTCGCGCTGGCGCTGCTCCTGCTGGTCGTGGCTCTCACGCTCACGGCCTTCGCCTACGACCTCGCGACGGCGGGCGGCGAGCGGCCTGCACAGGCGCTCTACCCGGGGCCGTTCGTGCGGGTCGACGGGACGCTCGTCGCCTATCGCACGTGGGGGCGCACCGGTGAGCCGATCGTGCTCCTCGGCGGCGCGGCGGAGCCCTCGTGGGTCTGGCACGAGGTGGGGCCGCGACTCGCCCGTGGCGGACACCGTGTCTTCGCGCTCGATCTGCCTCCCTTCGGCTACACCGAGCGCCACGGCCCCTACACGATGGCCGGCTGGCTCCGGCTCCTCCAGGGATTCGAGCGACGCCTGCACATCGGGCATCCGGTGCTCGTGGGCCACTCGCTGGGCGCCGGGGTCGCGGCGGCCGCGGGACTCGCGCACCCCCGTGCCGTCTCGGGCGTCGTCCTCCTCGACGGAGATGCGCTCGCCTTCGGCGGCGGCCACGGCTGGCTCTCCGATCTGCTCGTCTACCCGTACTTCACCGCGGTCTACCGCTTCGCCACGAGCTCCGACTGGATCGTCGGTCGCATCTTCCGGAACGCCTGGGGCCCGGGCGCGCCGCCGGTCGGCCACGCCACCCTCGCCCAGTTCGAGCGCCCCTTCCGCGTCCAGGGCACGGAGGCCGCGCTCGAGCAGCTCTTCGCGAACGGCGTCCCCGGGCTCACCCTCGCCCGGCTCTCGGACCTCCGCGTCCCGCGGGCGGTGATCTGGGGCGCGAACGACACGGTCGACTCGCTCGCCAGCGGCCGCGCCACCGCCGCCGCCCTCCACACGCGGCTGCAGACGATCCCCCGCACCGGTCACCTCTCCATGCTCGCCCGGCCGCAGGCCGTCGCCGACCGCATCCTCCACTTCGTCGCGACCGCCGCCGCAGACCGCCGGCGTACCCGGTAGGCGAACGCCTCGGTGGTCGATGCGGTTGACTCCCTCCGGCCCAGACGGCTAGCTTCACGCCCAGTCGAACGCGAGGAGAGACGCATGGCCGACCGCATCTTGACCACCCACGCCGGCAGCTTGCCCCGGCCGCAAGACCTGATCGACCTGATGTGGGCGCGCATGGACGGCAAGGAGGTCGACGAGCGGAAGCTCGAGGAGCGCTGGGCCTCCGGTGTCAAGGAGATCGTCCAGAAGCAGCGGGAGACCGGCGTCGACATCGTCAGCGACGGTGAGCTGAGCAAGCCCGGATTCAGCACGTACGTCAACGACCGCTTCAGCGGGTTCGACGGCCGCGCGGAGTTCCAGAGCGACGACGTCGCGCCGTTCCCGAACCTGGCGATGCGCCTGTTCGCGACCGACTCGATGGCGCATGTCGTGTTCTCGAACTGCGTCGGCCCGGTCGAGCTGACCGACAAGGAGGCGATCCACCGCGATGTGGCCAACCTCCAGGCGGCACTCGGCGACGCTCCGCCGGAGACCGCCTTCATGGGCGCGATCAGCCCCGGCCAGGTTGCGTTCAACTACCCGAACCAGTACTACGGCTCGCACGAGGAGTACCTCGGCGTCCTCGCACGGGAGCTGGCCTACGAGTACAACGCCATCGTCGACGCCGGCTTCAACCTCCAGATCGACTCCCCCGACCTGGCGATGGCGGCGCACTCACGCTCGGTCGGCAGCAGCATCACGAGCTGGGACGCGCACCTGCCGCTCGCGATCGAGGCGATCAACACCGCGCTCGAGGGGATCCCCGCGGACAAGGTGCGACTGCACGTCTGCTGGGGCAACTACGCCGGCCCGCACCACTGCGACGTCCCGCTGGCGAACATCATCGGCGACGTGCTCCGGGCCAAGGTCGGCACCATCTACCTGGAGGGGGGCAACCCGCGCCACGAGCACGAGTGGCGCGTGTTCGGCGACATCGAGCTGCCGGAGGACATGAAGGTGATCCTCGGCGTGATCGACACGAAGTCGAACTACATCGAGCACCCGCAGGTCGTCGCCGACCGGCTCGTTCGCGTCGGGCAGTACATCGGTCGCGAGAGGCTGCTGGCCGGCACGGATTGCGGCTTCGACACCTTCATCAAGTTCTCCCAGGTCGATCCGGACGTCGCCTGGCACAAGCTCCGGGCGATGGTCGAGGGCGCCGAGCTGGCCACCGCCGAGCTCGCCTGAGCCCGAGACCGGATCGTCGTAGAGCAGCAGGGCGGCTTGTAGACAGGAAGGCCCGAGGAGGAGGATTTTTCGGCCGTTGTGGGTATCGTCGCCCCGTGGTCGCGCTCCGGTCACTCTGCCTCCTCTGCCTCCTCGCCGCGACGGGCGTCTTCATCACCCCGGCGCGGGCGAGCGCCCAGGACGGCTGTCCTGCCTCGCCCGCGAACGCGCTCGCTGGCGTGGCCGTCGGCTACGCGACGCCTCCCGCCCTCGTCGGCTCGACGGCGGCGCAGCTGCAAGGCGTTCTCGACCCGGGCGCGCAGCAGGTCGACTGGTTCTTCGAGTACGGGCCGACCGACGCCTACGGCGCCTGCACGGCGCCGGTCGCGCTGCCGGCCGGAGCGGCCGCCGGACCGGTCACAGCGAGCCTGAGCGGTCTCGCCGCGTCGACGACGTACCACATCCGGCTCGTCGCGCTCAGCGCGGACGGGACGTCGGGCGTCGCGGGCGCCGACACGACCTTCACGACTCTGCCGGCGGGCGAGATCGCGCAGGGCACCACGGTGGACGGCATCGCCCTCGGCGGCCTCGGCGCCGCTGCGGCCGGGCAGGCGCTGCGAGCGCTGCTCTCCGCGCCCGTGCCTCTCCGGCTCGGCCGCCACCGCTGGTCGGCGCCCCGCTGGAAGCTCGGCGCGCAGCTCGACGTCGCCGCCGCGGTCGCCGCCGCGCTCCAGGCAGCACCCGGGCAGGCCCTGAACGCCGCGATCGGCGTCGACCGCAAGCGCCTCGCCCGCTACCTCGCCTACGCCGGCCGCCGCTACGGACGCCGGCCGCGCGCGGCTGACGTACGGCTCGCCGGCAGCCGGGCCGTCGTCCGGCCGGCGCGCCGCGGCACCGCCGTCGCCGTTCGGCGCTCGGCGCGGCTCGTCGTGCGCTACCTCGCGGCGAACCGCTCGACCCGGCTCCGCCTGCGGGCGCGGGCGACGCGGCTGCCGAAGGGCACCGGCCCGGACGCGAAGGCCGTCGTGATCCGCCTCGAAGACCAGACGCTCACCGCGTACCTGAACGGAAAGCCGATCCTGCACACACCCGTCACGACCGGCCGGCCCGCGCTCCCCACCCCGGTGGGCAGCTACCGGATCCAGGCCGCCTACAGCCCGTACACGTTCATCTCGCCCTGGCCGAAGGGGAACCCGTACTGGTACCCGCCGACGCCCGTCGACTGGGCGATGCCGTTCTACGACGGCGACTTCATCCACAACGACCCGGCCGAGCCCGCGAGCGCCTTCGGGAGGGGCTCCGAGAACGGACCGTACGCGAGCCACGGCTGCGTGCACGTCCCGGACGCGGCCATGGCCTTCCTCTTCCACTGGCTCCCGATCGGCGCCAGGGTGATCGTCGCCCGCGCCTAGCACGACCGCGTCGGATCAGGCTTCCCGACGCCGCGCGTGTCGGGTCGATGCCCCCGGCATGAATCGAACATGCGCACACGGTTTAGGAAACCGCTGCTCTATCCACTGAGCTACGGGGGCTGTTTCGCTCAACCATGCGGTCTGTCGCCGCCCGGCTGAGCTGTCCATTCTACGAACGCCTACGGCGACTCGATGTACACCGTGAGCGGCGGGATGACGCCGTGCGCCTCCATCTGCGCGGCGAGCTCGGGAGACGGCGAGGCCATCAGCGCCTGTGCGGCGTCCAGGTCGTGGATGTCGGCGGTGACGGCGACGTGGTTGCTCCCGTCGGCCGCGACGTAGTCGGTCACGTTCGTTCCCGCCGCGCCGATCGCAGCGGCACGCTCGGCCTTCCCCTTCAGCCACCGCTCGACGTCGACCACTGCGTGGGTGATGACCATTCTCGGCATGCGACTCCTCTTCTCGAGTGTTCGATCGGAAGCCGAGAGCGTACGGGATCCGCCGCGAGCTTCAGGCCTGAACGGGCTCCGCCTCGACCACCCAGATCGGCCCGTCGCCGCACTCCACCCGGGTCCCGCCCGCGGCGTCGTCCAGGCGGCTCCGCAGCACGCGCACGCGCCGGCCGTCGAGCTCGGCGAACGGCCCGCGCAGGCCGTCGCGCGCGGCCGCGAACCACCAGGCGCGCACCTGCCGATGCACCTCCTCGGCGGGCCGACTCCAGTCCAGCTCGGCGAACTCGGGCTCGAAGAAGCCCGCGTAGCTCGCGCCCTGCTCGGACTGCGGCTCGCCGGGCTCACCGGCCTCGACTCGCTCGAGCGCCCGCGGAAGCAGCGAGTTCCAGAGCCCGAGCAGGACCTCGAGCACGTCCTCGGGATCCTCCACGGCCGCGAGCGGAGCGGTCCCCTGGGCGAGCAGGGGCCCGGTGTCGAAGTCGGCGTCCATCCGGTGGAAGGTGAAGCCGAGCTCGTCGTCGCCGTTGCGCAGCGCCCAGCCGATCGGGTTCGGCCCGCGGTAGCGGGGCAGGACCGCCGGATGCCCGTTGACGACGCCGAGCCGCGGGACGGCGAGCGCCTCCTCCGGGATGCGCACGGGAAAGCCGCCGGAGAGTGCGAGGTCCGGCGCGAGGGAGGCGAGCAGGGGCGCGAAGCGGCGTGGCCCGGAGGCGACGAGCACGTCGAGGTGGCGGGGCCGCGCGTCGACGAGCGAGGCGAGTGGCGTATCGCCGTACCGTCCCGGCGGCCCCTCCGTCGTCACCACGCCCACGCACTCGTGCCCGAGGGCCCGCAGCAGCGCGTCGAGACGCACGACGACGTCGGGAACCCGCGAGAACAGCGCGACACGCATACCCCTGTTCTACGCGATGCGAGCACCAGTGGGCGCCACGACCCTCGCAGGGGCGGAGTCGAACTGCAGCCTCCCCTCCTTCACCGGCGGCAGCGTCACCCTGACCCAGTGGACACGACGCTGGAGGCGGACGACGGCGGTACAGTCCGTCGCATGAGCTCCTTCAGCCTCGAGGCGCTGCTCGACTCGCGGCGCGGCGAGGATCTCGACCTCTGGGCCCGCACGATCAACCCGCAGTTCGTGCGCGTGCTGCGGACGATCGGCTTCGACCGCACCTGGGGGCGCGCCGAGGGCGCGTACCTCTACGACGAGGACGGCACGCGCTACCTCGACATGCTCGGCGGCTTCGGGATGTACGGCGTCGGGCGCAACAACCCGCGGATCCGGGCGGCGCTCGTCGAGGCGCTCGCGCTCGAGACGCCGGGGATGCTCGCGATGGGCACGACGCTCCTCCCCGGGCTGCTCGCGGAGGAGCTGGTCGGGCTCGCCGGCGGCAGGATCGAGCGCTGCCTGTTCACGAGCAGCGGCACCGAGGCGGTCGAGGCGGCGTTGAAGCTCGGCCGCACGGCGACGAAGCGCGCTCGGGTGATCTCCTGCGAGCACGGCTTCCACGGGCTGACGCTGGGGTCGCTCTCCGCCAACGGCTGCCCCGAGTTCACCGACCGGTTCCAGCCGCTCCTGCCCGGCTTCGAGCAGGTGCCTTTCGGCGACCTCGCGGCGCTCGAGGAGCAGTTGCGGCGCGAGGACGTCGCGGTCTTCCTCGTCGAGCCGATCCAGGGCAAGGGCGTGCACCTGCCTCCCGAGGGCTACCTCGAGGGCGCCCAGGAGCTGTGCCGCCGCTACGGGACGCTGTTCGCCGTCGACGAGGTGCAGACCGGCTTCGGCCGCACCGGCCGGATGTTCGCCTACGAGCACTGGGGGCTCGAGCCCGACCTCGTCCCGGTGGCCAAGTCGCTCTCCGGCGGCTACGTCCCGGTCGGCGGGCTGCTGATGTCCCGCGCGGTGCACGAGGCGGTCTTCGACTCGATGGAGCACGCCGTCTCGCACGGCTCGACGTTCGCGCCGAACGAGCTCGCGATGGCGGCCGGCCTGGCCACGCTGCACGAGCTGCGGGAGGAGCGGCTCGTCGAGGAGAGCGCGCGGCTCGGCGGGCGGCTGCTCGAGCTGACGCGGCCGCTCGTCGACGAGTTCGAGGTCGCGAGCGAGGTGCGGGGGATCGGCCTGATGTGGGCGATCGAGTTCACGGAGCCGAGGTCCGGGCGGACGTCGTGGCGGATGATCGAGCGGATGCAGAAGGGCCTCTTCGCCCAGCTCGTCGTCGTGCCGCTCTTCACCGAGCACCGCATCCTCAGCCAGGTCGCCGGCCACAACATGGCGGTCGTCAAGGTGCTGCCGCCGCTCTGCCTCTCCGAGCCGGACGTCGAGGAGTTCGCCGGCGCTCTGCGCGCGACGATCCAGAACGCGCAGCGGATGCCGAAGTCGCTGACGAAGTTCGCGCTCTCGGCCGCGAGCGCCGGGCTCTCGCGCCGCTAGACGCGCTTCTCGTCCACCAGACGCCGAATCGCGTCCCGCTCCGGGTCGCTCACGTTCGCGTCGGCCAGCCGGAAATCGCACGCTGCGCGGAGGACGCGACGCAGCTCTGCGGCGTCGAAGTGCGACAGGTAGCGGTGGAGGAACGAGCGGCCGCCACGACCGAGGCCGCCGCTCGTCGCACAGATCACCCACGTCAGGGCGACGTCGAAGCTCGGCTCGCCACACCTGGCGTTCGTCCAGTCGACGACGACGGGGCCGCTCGGCGAGAGGATCACGTTGGCGGGGTGGAAGTCGAGGTGGAGGAGGCGGCCGCCGGTAGGCCCGGCCGCCGGTAGGCCGGCCGGCGCGTCGACCTCGTGCAGGCTCCGGTGCAGCCGCGCGAGCAGGTCCGCGTTGCGCCGAAGCGTCCAGGGCCGCCGCCGCACCGCGTCCCACATCGTCGGGCCCTCGATCCGCTCGAGCACGAGCGCGTCCTCGGTCACCTCGAGCACGTCCGGAACCGGATAGCCGTACCGCCGCACGTGCCGCATGACGAGCGCCTCCCGCTCGGGATCTCCACCGCTCCTGAAGCGGCGGAGCACCCGGCCGTCGCCGAGGTCGAAGATCTCCGACGCGCGCCCGGCCGCGATCAGCTTCGGCTGCGCAGCCAAGGCTCAGCCGCGCTCGAGCGGCAAGCCGCGCTGCGACCACTCGCTCCACGAGCCCGGGTAGAGGCGGCCCTCGCGGCCCGCCAGCCAGGCGCGGTGGAGGGTGACGCAGGCGGTGACGCCCGAGCCGCAGTAGGCGACGAGCTCGCCGGGCGGGAGCTCCGGCAGCGGCTCGCCCCACGGCGCGTTGACCGCGCCCGGGATCCGGCCGGCCGGGTCGTCGATCTCGTTCGGCTCGCCCCGCCAGCGCAATGGCCGGCGGGAGTCGACGAGCGCGAGGGACGAGTCCGCGAGACGCCGGGCGATCTCCTCCGCCGTGATCGTGTCACCGTCCCGCTCGTGCGGCACGAGCTCCGCCGGCTCGATCTCCTCCTCGCCGGATCGGAGCGGGCCGCCCCAGGCGCCGGGCCCGCCGGCGAGCACGGCACAGTCGTCGTGGCCGGCATGGCGCAGCAGCCACCAGAGCCGCTCGGCACCGCCGAGCGAGCCGTAGGCGACGACGAAGACCCCGGCGCCGATCCCGGCGCGCCCCGCGGCGGCCGCGAAGTCCTCCACAGACGGCAGCGGATGCCGGCCGGCATCCGGGACCGACAGGTCGGAGAGCTCGGTCTCGAGATCGAGGAACGAGGCGCCCGGGATGTGCCCCGCGAGATAGAGCTCGCGCCCCCGCTCGGGGTTGCCGAGCTCCCAGCGGCAGTCCACGAACTGGTAGCGCATGCGCGCTGAGGCTACCCGGCCGCTCCCTCTGCGGGCACGGGACGAGCCGCAGCCCGGTCAGCCGGCGGCCGGCTCGCCGAGCAGCGCGTCGAGGTCGAGCGGGCGCGTGTACATCGTCAGCCCGCCCTCGGGCGTCCGCGGCCACTCCTCCTGCGGCCTGTCGCGATAGAGCTCGACGCCGTTGTCGTCCGGGTCCCGGAGATACAGCGCTTCCGAGACGCCGTGGTCGGAGGCGCCCTCGAGGGGGATCCCGGCCTCGATCAGGCGCCGGAGCGCGTCGGCCAGGGCTCCCCGGCTCGGATAGCGGATCGCCACGTGGTAGAGCCCGGTGGTGTGTCGAGGCGGCGGGGGAGCATCCTTCGACTCCCAGGTGTTCAGACCGAGATGATGGTGGTAGCCGCCCGCCGAGACGAAGGCGGCCTGGTCACCGAGTCGCGCGGTCAGCTCGAACCCGAGCACGTCGCAGTAGAAGGCGAGCGCGCGGCCGATGTCCGCGACCTTCAGGTGCACGTGGCCGATGTCGACCCGAGGGTCGATCGGCCCGGACGTCGCTGCGCCGGCGACCTCGTCGCGTTGCGCCACGACGGAAGGGTAGCCCGCGGCCGTCGATCGCCTCGAGCCGGCGCGGACGGCGGCGGACCCGCAGAAGCGCGTGCACAGGCGCCGCATTTGACGTTCGCCGCCGGAGCGCCTAGCCTTCCCGGGCCATGTTGCTCGCGAACGTGATGGACAGGAAGCCGGTGGGCGGTATCACCCGCCTCGCCGGCCCGCGCGCCGCCTCTTAGGTCCGCGCACCGCCCGCGCCGGCGGTCTCCCGTCCTCCGTTCCGTACTTCTGTTTTCCGAAGGAGCAGCATGTCCACTCTCGCAACAACCACAACCGAAGGCCCACGTCTCGACCGCGTCACGCCCGCCGTCGAGGTGCGCGACCTGCGGAAGACGTTCCGCCGCCGTGACCGCAGCGCGGGCCGCTTCGCGCGCAAGCGTCCGTGGCCGGCGCTCGCCGACGTCACCTTCACGATCGCCCGTGGCGAGTGCGTCGCCATCCTCGGCCAGAACGGCTCGGGGAAGTCGACGCTCGTCCGCCTGCTCTCGACGCTGCTGATCGACGACGGTGGCGAGGCGCGGATCTTCGGCCACGACGTGGTCAAGGAGGCCCGGGCGATCCGCCGGCTCGTCAACCGCGTCTCGGTCGAGGCGAGCTTCTTCAAGAAGATGTCGGCGGCCGAGAACCTCTCGTACGCGGCGCGCTTCTACGGGATGTCGCCGCGGCGGACACGCACGGCCATTCCCGAGATCCTGGCCAGGGTGGGCTTCCCGCCCGAGCGGCGCGACGAGGCGATGGAGAACCTGTCGCGCGGGATGCAGCAGAAGGTCGCGCTCGCGCGCGCGCTGCTGACCTCGCCGGTGCTGCTCCTGCTCGACGAGCCGACGACGGGCCTCGACCCGCGGTCGAAGCTCGAGGTGCAGGACTTCATCCGCCAGGTCCGGCTGGAGCACGACGCGACGATCCTCCTCTGCACGCACGACATGGGCGAGGCGGAGCAGCTCGCCGACCGGGTCGGCCTGCTCGACCGCGGCCGGTTGCTCTTCCTCGAGCCCGTGGCCGACGTGAAGCGGCGCTTCGGCGTCGACACGCTCGAGGAGGCGTTCTTCGTCGCGACCGGGCGCGAGTTCGAGGCAGAGGAGACCGAGGACGACGAGTACCGGGAGGTGTTCGGCTGATGAGCGAATTCGCTGTGGAGATGAGGAACCAGCTCGTCGGCCTGGCCGGGATCGTCGAGCGGAACGTCTACCTCACGAAGCGCTACATCCTCTGGGACGCCGCGTTCATGATCTGGACGATCGCGAACACGCTCACGATCGTGTTCATCGCGCGCGCGGCGCACCTGTCGCCGGCCCTCGAGAACACGCTGGCGACGCAGTTGCTCGTCGGCGCGACGATCTGGGCCTTCCTCGGGATCATCTTCGAGTTCATGACGGAGACGGTCGCCTGGGAGCGCTGGGAGGGGACGATCGAGTACACGTTCATGGCGCCGCTCTCGCGCGTCGTGCACCTGTTCGGGCAGGGCGCGTTCGCGGTGCTGTACGGCCTGATCCGGGCCTCGATCCTCTTCTTCGCCGTCGCCGCGTTCATCGGCATCCACGCCCCGCAGGCGAACTACGGGGCGGCGCTCGCCCTGCTCGCGCTCGGGTCGCTGTCGTTCATCGGCGTCGGGATCATGACCTCGGTGCTGCCGCTCATCTCCCCGGAGAAGGGCGCCCAGCTCGGCTTCGTCGCCCAGGGGATCATGCTCGTGGTCTCGGGCGTCTACTACCGCGTCGACGTGATGCCGGAGTGGATGCAGTGGATCGCGAAGATCTCCCCGGCGACGTACGTGCTGCGCGGCGACCGGGCCTCGGTCATCTCCGGCACGGGGATCGCGTGGGCGGACGTCTGGCCGCTCCTGATCATCGCCGTCCTCGCGACGCCGATCGGGCTCGCGGTCTTCCGCGTCGGCGAGCGGTACGCGAAGAAGCACGGCAAGCTGAAGCGGTCGGGCTGATGCAGGACTGGTTCGCCGGGGAGGTCGCCGAGCGCTACGACTCGGACACGGCGGACCTGCCGGTCGAGCCGGTCCTCGACTTCCTCGAGCCGCTCGCCGCGCACGGAGCCCTGGAGCTGGCGATCGGTACCGGCAGGATCGCGGTACCGCTCGCCGGCCGGGGCGTCCGGGTCGCCGGGATCGACCTCTCGCCGGACATGGTCGCCCGGCTGCGGCGGAAGACCGCCGGGATCCCGGTGACGATCGGCGACCTGTCGACGGCACGGGTGCAAGGGACGTTCACGCTCGTCTACGTCGTCTTCAACTCGATCAACGACGTCACGACGCAGGACGGACAGGTCGCGGCCTTCGAGAACGCCGCGGCGCACCTCGAGCCGGGCGGCTGCTTCGTCGTCGAGGTCGGCGTACCCAACCGGCAGCGCCTGGAGGTGTTCGACCTGAGCGACACGCACGTCGGCGTCGACGAGTACGACGCCGCCACGCAACGCAACGTCTCGCACCACTTCAACCTCGTCGACGGCGTCTGGGAGCGGGTCTCGATGCCGTTCCGCTCGGTCTCGCCCGCAGAGCTCGACCTCATGGCCCGCCTCGCCGGCCTGACACTGCGGGAGCGGTGGGCCGACTGGGACCGCTCGCCGTTCACGGCCGAGAGCACGAAGCACGTCTCCGTCTGGGAGAAGCCGTGAGGCGCCCGTCCGCGGAGACGCTCTACTACGGGCTCGCCTTCGGGCTGAGCCTGCCGACGTGGGTCGTGCTCGCCGTGTACCTGGTCCGGGAGCTGCACCTGTCGCCACTCCAGCTCGTCCTGGTGGGCACGGCGATGGAAGGCGCCGTGTTCCTCTTCGAGCTCCCGACGGGCATCGTCGCGGACACGTACAGCCGCCGGCTGTCCCTGATCATCGGCTACCTCGGCATGGGAACGGCGTGGCTCGCCGTGGCCTTCGTCTCGACGCCGTCGATCGCGATCGGGCTCTTCGCGCTCTGGGGCCTCGCCTACACGTTCACGAGCGGCGCAGAGGAGGCCTGGATCGCGGACGAGGTGGGGGCGGAGCGGGTCTCGGGCCTCTTCCTCCGCGGCGCCCGCTACGGCCAGGCGGGCGCGGTCGTGGGGCTCGTGCTGCAGGTCGCGGTCGGGGTGGCGTCGCTCCGCGCAGGCGTCATGCTCGGCGGGGTCTTCACGATCGCGTGCGGTCTGGCCTGCATCGCGTTGATGGAGGAGCGCGGCTTCCGGCGCCGCCCGCGCGAGGATCGCCGCTCCCCGTTGCACGAGCTGCGGGCGACGGCGACCGCCGGCGCGAGCTACGCCCGGGCCGCGCCGGTGATCGGGCTCCTCATCCTGGTCGCCGTCTTCACCGGCGCGTCGAGCGAGGGCTTCGACCGGCTCAAGGAGGCCCACTTCCTGCGCGATGTGGGGCTTCCCGTGGTCGGCCACCTGAGCCCGGTCGTCTGGTTCGGTGTCTTCTGGCTCGCCGGCATGGTGAACGGGATCGTCGGAACGACCATCCTCATCCGCCGCTTCGAGCGCAACGGCTCCGAGATGATCTCCGCCGCTCTGCTCGGCTGCGTCGTCCTCCAGCTCGGGGCGATGGTCGTCTTCGCGCTCGCGTGGTCGCCGTGGGTGGCCATCGCGGGGCTCCTCGGCGTCTTTCTCGCGCGCAACCTCTCGGCGCCTCTCTACACGATCTGGCTCAACGAGCAGATCACGGACTCGAGCGTCCGGGCGACGGTGTTCTCGATCAGCGGCCAGGGGGACGCGATCGGGCAGGCGGCCGGCGGCCCGGTCCTCGGCGCGATCGGGAACGTCTGGGGGATCCGCGCGGCTCTCGTCGCCGGCGCGACCGCGCTCGCACCGGCAGCGGCGCTGTACGCACGCGCGAGCCGGCGGGAGACGGCGGCGATCGAGCTTCCGGCGCCGGCTGCGCGTTAGCGTTGCGGCGTGCCCACCCGCGCGCGCCGCACCTGCCTCGCCGTCCCCGCCTCGAGCGAGCGGATGCTCGCCAAGGCGCCGTCCCTACCGGTCGACGAGGCGATCGTCGACCTCGAGGACGCCGTCGCGCCGGAGGGCAAGGAGCGGTCACGCGCGCTCGCCGTCGCCGCTGTCCGCCGCGGCCCGCTCGCGCCGACGACGGCGATCCGCGTCAACGCCCGCGGGACGCCGTGGTGGGAGGACGACCTGCACGCGGCGGCGGAGGCCCGTCCGGACGTCGTCGTACTCCCGAAGGTCGAGTCCCCGGAGGACGTGGCCGCCGCGGCCGAGCTGCTCCCCGCCGGCACCGGTCTCGAGGCGCAGATCGAGACGGCGCGCGGGCTCGCCGAGGCGGAGCGGATCGCCGCCGCCGGGCACGGCCTGGAGACGCTCGTGCTCGGGCCGGCCGACCTCGCGGCCTCGCTCGGCGTTCCGGTGCTCACGATCGGCGCCGGCACCTCCGACCATGCACTGGCCAGGGTGGCGGCGGCAGCCCGCGCCTTCGGCCTCCAGCCGATCGACGGTCCGCACGCCCGGCTCGGAGACGATCTCGGCCTCGTCGCGTCGGCCCGCCGCTCGCTCGCCCACGGCTACGACGGCAAGTGGGTGATCCACCCGAGCCAGATCGAGCCGGTCAGCCTCGTCTTCACGCCCTCGCCCGGTGAGATCGAGCGGGCCGAGCGGATCCTCGCCGCGACCGGGGGCGCCGAGCGCTTCGAAGGGGAGCTCGTGGACGAGGCGTCGCGACGGCTCGCGGAGGCGCTGCTCAGTCGGGCTGGACGCCTCGCCGAGCCGCGCGCCTAGCCGCCTTCCGGCGCTTCACCTCCGGCGCGGCGAGCACAGCGCGGTACCAGACGTGCAGAAGCGCCGCGAGCGCGCCCGCGGCGAGTCGCAGGATCCTCCCGATGCTTGCCATGCCGCCGGAAAGGGTACTTCGGCCTCATGACCGGGCGCCAACGCCATCTTGGCGGCCTCCAGGACGAGAAGTCCGGTTTCCGCTCGCATTTGCACCGCGAGGGGGGAAAGATAGGAGGCACCGTTTCCACCCCCGGGTGCGGGTGGCCCCGCGCCCACGACGGAAAGGATCGTCGGAGATGACGAAGACGAAGGAAAGAGTCGCCAACGCAACGTCGACCGCGAGACCGTACGTCGAGCGCGCCCTTCGCGACCAGGAGCTGCACCAGAGCGTGCGGAACGCCTACGGCTCGGCGCGCGCGGTCTACGACCAGCTCCTGCAGCGCCGCGGCATGAGCCACGCCGCGACCCGTCTCGCGAGCGACCGGGACATGCAGGACGAGCTGAAGAATGCCATCCAGGAGTTCCGCAACGCGGCCGCCCGTGTCCAGGGCGTCCGGGACGAGCCGTCCGAGCCGCGCAAGTCCGGGCGGAGCGGCCTCCTGCTGCTCGCCGGCATCGCCCTCGGCATCCTGTTCAACCCGGTCACCGGCCCGTGGGTGCGCCGGCAACTCGCCAAGCGCCTGTTCGGCGACGGGAACGGATTCGTCTACCGCGGCAACGGCTCGGTCTCGTAGGCCCGCGGAGCCGACGGTCTAGGTGCGCCCGAGGTGCTCCCGCGCGAAAGCGCGGAAGCGATCGCGGGCGCCCTCGTCCGGGGCGAGCGGCTCGTCGTCCTCGTAGTGCGGGTCGGAGGCGATCTCCTCCGCCACGGCCCGCACCTCCCGCTCCAGCGCGGCGCGGTGGCCCGGCTCGCGCAGCAGCGCGTCGATCCAGCTCTCGGAGCCATCCCAGTCGGGGACGTCGTGCTCGAAGAGGAGCTGGCCCAGGAAGATCCCGGTTCGGATGTGGGCGAAGGTCTTGAAGGCGAGGATGCGGTGGGGCGTCTCGACGCGTGCCGCGAGCGCAGGATCGTCGTGGAGGATGCGTTCGACGATCCGGCCGATCGGCTCGTCGACCAGCGGGAACCAGAGCTCGTCGAGGTCCGCCATTCCTTGATTATGGCCCGATCCGCGCAGCCCTATCCTTCGGCCCGGTGACCGAGAGCCCCGACACGCTGCTCGCCCGACTCGCCGCGGAGCCCGGCCGGGCGGGCCTCTTCCTCGACTTCGACGGCGTCCTCGCGCCGATCGTGGCACGGCCCGAGGATGCTGCCGCCCCGCCCGAGACCCGAGCCGAGCTCGAGCGGCTGGCGGGGAGGTACGCCGTCGTCGCGGTCGTGAGCGGCCGGGCGAGCGAGGATCTCCGCGGGCGGCTCGGAGCGGCCGGAGTCGTCTGCGTCGGCTCGCACGGCCTCGAGCTCGAGCCGCAGGCGGACCGGTGGCGGCGCACGCTCGCGGCCTTCGCCGCCGACGTGCCGTGGCCGCAACGGGACGTCGAGCTGAAGGGCCTCGCGGTCGCCCTCCACTACCGCGACCGGGCGGACGAGCGCGAGGCGATGCGCGCGCTCGACGCGATCGCCGAGTCGGCGCGCGAGGAGGGGCTCGTCGCCCGCTACGGGCGCAAGATCCTCGAGGTGCTGCCACCGGTCGGCTCCCACAAGGGAACGGCCGTGGCTCGGCTGCTCTCCGAGCACGGCCTGCACCGCGCCCTCGCGGCCGGCGACGACACGACCGACCTCGACTCCTTCGCCGCTCTCGACGGACTCGAAGCGGCGGTGCGAGTCGCGGTGGAGTCCGCCGAGGCGCCCCGGGCCCTGCTCGACGCAGCGGATCTCGTCGTCGCCTCGCCCGCGGAGTTCCTCGAGCTGCTGCGCCGCCTCTAGTCCAGCCGACAGACAGGTCCGGACCGGACCTGCCCCGGTGCCAGGCACCGAGACATGTCCCGAAGAGACAGCAAGCCGGCGGCGCCGCTCAACCAAGCCGCGACCTGTCTTCTTGGGACATGTTCTGGTGCCTGGCACCAGAACATGTCCGTTTCCGGCACCCGGCGGCGGGGGCTAGAGGAGCGCCGGCAGCTGCTCGAGCGCATCGATCCGCTCGCCGCGCCAGCCGTCACGCGAGCCGAGCTGGATCGCCCGCAGGCCGGCGCGCTCGGCGCCCGCGAGCTCGTCCGAGTGGCCGTCGCCGACGAACACCGCATCCGCGGGCTCGACGCCGAGCCGCTCGAGCGCGAGCGTGTAGATCCGCACGTCCGGCTTGCAGATCCCGGCGTCCGCCGAGAGGACGACAGCGTCGAAGCGCCCGGCGAACGGCGACCCCTCCCACAGCGCGCCGACCTCGCTCGAGCAGTTGCTGACGAGGCCGAGGCGGAGTCCGCGCGCGCGAAGCCCGTCGAGAACGGCGAGCGCGCCGGGGACGGGGACGAGCGCACGCCGCGTCAGCTCGCTGCGCAGCCCGGCCGCCCGCGCCGCCGCGGCCGCGTCGAGGCGGAGCGAGCCGAGATATGCCTCGAACGGCCTCGTCCAGCGCAGGTCGCGCTGCTCGGGCGCAGCCCATTCCTCGAGCGTCAACCCGACCGCGTCGAGCAGCGGCGACATGTCCTCGTGCGGCCACGCCGCCAGCGTGTCCCAGAGATCGAAGACGACCGCGCGGGTCGTCACGCCTTGTGCACGCGCACCGCCGTCCCGTAGGCGCAGATCTCCGACCACATGTTCCCGAGCTCGGAGGTGTCGAAGCGCATCGCGATGATCGCGTTCGCGCCCCTCGCCTCGGCCTCCTCGATCATGCGGCCGACGACGTCGCGCCGGCTGTCGGCCAGCATCTTCGTCATGCCCTTCAGCTCGCCGCCGACGATCGACTTGAGCCCGGCGCCGATCTGGGAGCCGAGGTTGCGCGAGCGCACCGTCAGCCCCATCACCTCGCCGAACACCTCGTCGACCTCGTGGCCGGGAATGTCGTTCATCGTCGTCACGATCATCGTCCTGCCTCCTTGTTCAGCACGTCCCACGCCCGCCGCACGTCCGCCTCGGTCGTCCGCGCGTTCCCGATCGCGAGCCGCAGGACGTAGCGGCCGTCGAGCTTCGTGTGCGAGATGAAGATCTCACCTGACGCGTTCACCCGCGACAGTAGTTCCTCGTTCTCCGAGTCCGAGCCGTGGCGGCGGAAGACGACGAGGGAGAAGCGCTGCGGCGCGACGAGCTCCCAGTCGTCCGACTCGGCGACCCAGCCGGCGAAGAGCTCGGCGAGCCGGACGTGCTCGCGCATAATCGCGCGCAGCCCCTCCGCCCCGTAGCAGCGCAGCACCGCCCACAGCTTGAGCGAGCGGAAGCGCCGGCCGAGCGCCGGCCCGTAGTCGGCGAGCGCGAACGCGTCGTCCGCCGTGCGCAGGTACTCCGGCGTGAGCGTGAACGCCTCGCGGAACTCGTCGGGCCGCGCCGTCCACAGGAGGGAGCAGTCCATGGGGACGAGCAGCCACTTGTGCGGGTTGAGGACGAGGGAGTCGGCGAGCTCGACGCCGTCCGCCGACCAGCGCTCCTCCTCGCAGATCCAGGAGCTGCCCGCGTACGCAGCGTCGACGTGGAGCCACGCCCCCGCCGCATGCGCCCGCTCGGCGAGCTCACGCACCGGGTCGACGGAGGCGAAGGAGGTCGTGCCGACCGTCGCCACGACGGCGGCGACGTCGTCGAGGTCGTAGCCGTCGACGCGCATCCGGAGCTCGTCGTCGGCGGGCACCCTGCGTAGCTCCATCCCGAGCATCCGCGCGTCCTTCTCGACCGACGAGTGCGCGTGCTCGGAGCAGACGACGACGTTGCGGCCCGTCACGTGCCGCGCGGCGATCAGCGCGGCGAGCGTCGAGGTCGACGCGGTGTCCTCGATGTGCCCGTGCCAGCCTTCCGGCAGGCCGAGCAGCTGACGCACCCAGTCCACGACGCGCAGCTCGAGCTCGGTCGAGGCCGGTGAGGCGCGCCAGACGATCGCCACCTGGTTGAGCGTCGCCGCGAGCAGCTCCGCGAGGATCCCCGGCTCCGACGCCGTGACCGCGAAGTAGGCGAAGAAGCGCGGGTGCTGCCAGTTCGTGAACGCAGGGAGCAGCAGCTCGTCGAGGTCGCGGAGGACGGCGGCGAACGGCTCCGCCTCCTGCGGCGGCGAGGCCGGCAGCCGCGCCGACAGCTCACCCGGCTGCACCTGCGCGAGCACGGGCAGCTCCTCGACCCGCTCGAGGTAGCGTGCCGCCCACTCGAGCGCGGCCGCACCGTCCTCGCGAAAGTCGCTCACGCCCGCTTCTTCCGCAGCTTCCCGAGCTGCTTCCAGGTGCGCGCGTTGGCGACGTCCGCCTTCGTCAGCCAGCCGCGCCGTGCCTGCGCGACCGCGAGCTCGATGTACGCCTGCGCACGGATCTGGTGCCCGTCGGAGGAGACGACGAGCTTGACCCCCGCCTCCTTCGCCGCGCGCGCGTGCACGTCGCGGAGGTCGAGCCGGTCGGGCTGGCCGTTGATCTCGAGGAACGTACCCGTCTCGAGGGCGGCCTCGATCACGCGCTCGACGTCGACGTCCCGTGGCGGCCGCCTGCCGATCCGCCGGCCGGTGAGGTGGCCGATGCAGTCGACGTACGGGTTCGCCATCGCCTCGAGCACGCGCTCCGTCGGCCGCGAGTCGGGCGCCTGGTGGACGGAGGCGACGACCCAGTCGAGCAGCGCGAGATCCTCCTCCGGCACGTCCACCTCGCCGCTCGCGCGGATGTTCGCCTCCACGCCCGCGAGGATCCGGAGGCCCGGGAACCGGGCTCGCAGCCGCTCGATCTCCTCGAGCTGCTCCTGCAGCCGGCCGCCGCGCAGGTAGTGCGAGTGGTCGGTGACGGCGTAGTACTCGTAGCCGCGCGCCGCCGCCGCCTCGACCATCTCCTCGAGCGAGCTCTTGCCGTCGGCGGACCAGTGCGAGTGCGTGTGGAGGTCGCCGCGCACGTCCCGCAGCTCGACGAGCTTCGGCAGCTCGCCGCGGCGCGCCGCCTCGAGCTCCCCGCCGTTCTCGCGCAGCTCCGGCGGGATGGGCTGGTAGCCGAGGAACTCGTAGACGGCGTCCTCGTCGTCCGTCCGGAAGACGTCGCCGCTCTCCACCGTCGTGACGCCGTACTCCGAGATCGAGAGCCCGCGCCGCACCGCCTCCTCCCGCAGCGCGACGTTGTGGTCCTTCGAGCCCGTGAAGTGCTGCAGGAGGTTGCCGAACGACTCGTGCGGGACGACGCGGAGGTCGAGGCGGAAGCCGTCGCGCGAGACGACCGTCGCCTTGGTGTCGCCGTGCGCGACGACGTCGACGACCCACGGCTGCTGCGTGAAGTGCTCCGTCAGCTCCGGCGGGCTCGTCGCGCTCGCGATGATGTCGAGGTCGCGGAACGTCTCCTTGCGCCGCCGCACGGAGCCCGCCTCCGAGACGGCGATCGCGGCCGGCAGCTCGCGCAGCGCGGCGACGACGTCCTGCACCGCGGGCAGGCCGCGGCCGAGCAGCTGGCGACCCGGCTCGGGGCTCTCGGCCTGGTACGCGAGGGCCGCGAGGATCTTCTCCTCGCTCTTCGGCCCCAGACCCGCGAGCGTGCGCAGCCGCTCGCCCTCGGCCGCGGCCTTCAGCTCGTCGAGCGTCTCGACGCCGAGCTCGCGCCAGATCCGTGCCGCCGTCTTCGGGCCGAGTCCCGGCAGCCTCACGAAGAGGACGACCTCGGGCGGGATGCCGGCCTTCTGCTTCGTCAGGTTCTCGATCTCGCCGCGCTCGACGATCTGGACGATCTTCCCCTCGATCGTCTTGCCGATCCCGGCGAGCTCCTTCGCGCGGCCGTCGAGCGCGAGCTGCGCGACCGAGCCCGAGGTCTCGCGAATGCGCGTCGCGGCGCGGCGGTAGGCGATGACGCGGAAGGAATCGGCACCGTCGAGCTCGAGCAGGTCGGCAAGGAGATCGAACTGGTCCGCGACCTCCGAGTTGCGCGGGAGATCGGCCACGGAGCGATCATAGGCAGTGCCATGCCGCACGCCGTCGTCTGCCTGCCGACGTACAACGAGCGCGAGAACCTCGAGCGCATGGTGCGCGCGCTCGGCGACGTGCTGCCCGAGGGCGGGAGCGTGCTCGTCATCGACGACGACTCACCGGACGGCACGGGGGAGATCGCCGACCGGCTCGCCGCCGAGCTCCCCTGGGTGGACGTCCTCCACCGTCCCGGCAAGCAGGGGCTCGGACGTGCCTACGTCGACGGCTTCAGGCACGCACTCGCGGGGGAGGCCGAGCTCGTGCTCGAGATCGACTGCGACTTCTCCCACGACCCCGCCGACGTGCCACGCCTGATCGCGGCGGTCGAAGAGGGAGCGGACCTCGCACTCGGCTCCCGCTACGTCGCGGGCGGCGGCACCGCGAACTGGGGGCTGATGCGGCGGCTGCTCTCGCGCGGCGCCTCGATCTACACGCGCGTCCTGCTCATGCCCGTCCACGACGCCACCGGCGGCTTCAAGTGCTTCCGGCGGCGCGTGCTCGAGTCGATCGAGCTCGAGACGATCGACGCTGCCGGCTACGTCTTCCAGATCGAGACGACGTTTCGCGCCCTGCGCGGCGGCTTCCGGGTCGTCGAGGTTCCGATCCGCTTCGTCGACCGGGAGGCCGGCCAGTCGAAGATGAGCCGCGCGATCGTGCTCGAGGCGATCTGGAAGGTGCCGTGGCTACGCCTGCGGGCGCTGCTCGGGCGCTTGTAGATTGGCTTCGTGCGCGAGCTCGACGCCGCCAGCTGGGACGCAGAGGTGCTGCAGGCCGAGGGGCCGGTCGTCGTCGACTTCTGGGCGCCGTGGTGCCGGCCGTGCGAGGCGGTCCGGCCGATCCTCGAGGAGCTCGCGGAGGAGAGCGCGGGCCGGGTCGGCTTCGCCGCGCTCGACATCGACGAGTTCCCGGAGATCGCCTCCCGCTACGGGATCCTCTCGATCCCGACGGTGATCCTGTTCGCCGGCGGCGAGGCACAGGCCTCCGTCGTCGGGGCGCGACCGCGCAAGCACTTCGAGCGCGAGTTCGGCGCCTGGCTCGTGCCTACCGGAAGTGATCCCAGCTAGACAGCTCGTGCAGCTCTCCGCGTAGGGTCAGCTCGACTCCCTCACCCTCCTCGACGCGGCCGATCACGGGGAAGCCGAGCGGGTCCGGCGTCGTCGCGAGCAGCTCGTAGTCCTCGCCGAAGCCGAGGTCCTCGAGCTCCGCTCCTGCCGCGAGCGGGACGCGCTCCAGCTCGATCGCCAGCCGGACGCCCGAGCGCTCCGCGATGTGCCCGGCGTCGCGCCCGAGGCCGTCGGAGATGTCGAGCATGGCCGTCGCCACCTGCCCGAGCCGCATTCCCTCCTCGACGCGATCGGGCACGGACACCAGTCGCCCGGCCCGGAAGCCGGCACCGGCTGCTCCGAGCGGGCCGGTCACGACGACGGCGTCGCCGGGACGAGCGCCGGCACGACCCGGCACGCGCTCCGAGCGTCCGAGCGCCGTGACGGAGAGGAGGACGCGGTCGGCGCGGGTCGTGTCTCCGCCGCGCACGGGAACGCCGCGCTCGTTCAGGCCCGCGTAGAGCTCGAGCACGTCCGCGAGCTCGGTCTCGGCCGGCAGGCCGAGCGAGATGATGAGCGCGAGGGGCTCGGCGCCGGACGCGGCGAGGTCGCTGACGTTGACGGCCGCGGCGCGGGCGCCCAGCTCCCGCCAGCCGAGCAGGTCGAAGCGGAAGTGGACGCCCTCGACGAGCGCGTCCTGGGTGACGACGAGCCCCTCGACGACGGCCGCGTCGTGCTCGATGCCCTGCGCGAGTCCCCGCCGCTCGAGCTCCGCGAGGAGGCCGAACTCCCCCAGCTCGGCGAGGCTCGTCACGGGCCCGAGATGCGTGCCCGACCGTCGAGCGTGTCCGGATCGAGCGCGGCGAGCGCATCGTAGAGCCGTGCGTGGAACGTGCCGGGGCCTGCCGCCCCGGCGGCCGCGTCCTCCGCCGCGACCCCGAGCGCGGCGAGCGCTTCGGCCGCGGCCTCGAGCGGCTCCGCCGGCTTCGCGGCGAGAAAGCAGCCCGTGAGCGCGGACGAGATGCAGCCGGTGCCCGTGACGGCCGCGAGCAGCGGATCCCCGTTCGCGACCGCGAGCAGCCGCTCGCCGTCGGAGACGTGGTCGACGGGACCGGTCACCGAGGCGACGAGACCCAGGCGCCGCCCCGCCTCGTGGGCGAGCTCCGCCGGCTCGAGCCCGGTCGCGATCGACTCCACTCCGCGCACCTCCGCCTCCGCGCCGACGAGCGTGGCGATCTCGCCCGGATTCCCGCGCAGGACCGTGACCTCGACCTCGTCGAGGAGCCGCCGCGCCGTCTCGGTGCGGTAGCGGGTCGCGCCGGCGCCGACGGGGTCGAGCACGACCGGGATCCCGCGCTCGCCGGCCGCCCGGCCCGCGAAGAGCATCGCCTCGATCCAGTGCTCCGAGAGCGTGCCGATGTTGATCACGAGCGCCGAGGCGAGACCGACCATCTCCTCGACCTCCTGCGGCGCGTGCGCCATCACCGGCAGCGCGCCGAGCGCGAGCGTCGCGTTCGCGGTCTCGTTCATGACGACGTAGTTCGTGATCTGGTGGACGAGCGGCTTCCGCTCGCGCAGCTCGCGCAGCGTCGTACCCGGCGAGACGGTCATCGCGCCGCCACCCCGAGCACGTCGACCGGACCGTCCCCGCCGCCGACCTCGACGAGGCCCTGCGCCACCGCCCGCGAGGCGGCCGCCGCGGCCCCGCGCGCCGCCTCGAGCAGCGACAGGCCGCGCGCGAGCAGCGCCGCGAGCGTCGCCGAGTGCGTGCAGCCGGCGCCGTGGGTCGCCACGACGTCGTGCCGCTCGACCGGGATCTCGTGGTGCTCGGAGCCGTCGAAGAGGTGGTCGACGGACTCCTCCGCGTGCCCGCCCGTGACGAGCGCCGCCGGCGCACCGAGCCCGACGAGCGCCTCCGCGAGCTCCGCTTGTAACAGACTGTTACTTGCGGTGAGGGCCTGCGCCTCGGGAACGTTGGGGGTCACGACGGTGGCACGGGGGAACAGGCGACCGACGAGCGCGCCGGCCGCGTCCTCCTCGAGCAGCCGCGCCCCCGAGCTCGCGACCATCACGGGATCGACGACGAGCGGCAGCGGGTGCTCGTCGAGCCAGTCGGCCACCGCCTCGATGGTCGCACGCGAGAAGAGCATCCCCGTCTTCGCCGCATCGAGCCCGATGTCGTCCACCACGGCGTCGAGCTGGGCGCGAACGAGCCACGGCGGCAGCTCGTGCACGGCGGTCACGCCGAGCGTGTTCTGGGCCGTGACCGCGACGATCGCCGTCGTGCCGTGAACGCCGGCGGCCGCGAACGCCTTCAGGTCGGCCTGGATCCCGGCTCCGCCGCCGGAGTCGGAGCCCGCGATCGTGATGCAACGTGGAATCAATGCTCTCCCTTCGCCGGTATGACCCGGATCAGGTTCGACGGGTGTGATCTCAGCCTCTCCCCGAGGCACCCCGGTGCGGAAACCCTACCGGCGCAGACCCAGCCGGCGCACGACCTCCCGCAGGTTGACGTCGTAGCCCCAGCCGAACGTCTTCGGCGTGAAGATCCGCCGGTCGCCGGCGTTCCACCAGCGCGACTTGGCGCGGGCCACCGTCGGCCGCCGCCAGTCGTAGGGAATGCCGAGGAACTTGCCCGTTCGCTTCTCGCTCATGTCTCGAGCGTAGCTCGTCTCCCCGGCGCGGTCCCGCCGCGCTTCAATGGCGAGGTGGCGGCGACCGTGCCCTGGAACGACCTGCTCGCCGGCGAGGAGCTCGCGCATCTCGCGACCGAGCCGGCACGCGAGGCGCGGACGGCGCCGCTCCCGGGCGGCCTGCACCCGACCCTGCGCGAGGCGCTCGAGCGCCAGAGGATCCGGGAGCTCTACGCCCACCAGGCGGCGGCCTATCGCGCGGCCGCCGAGGGCGGCGACCTCATCGTCACGACGGGCACCGCATCCGGCAAGACGCTCGCCTTCAACCTGCCCGTGCTCGACGCGCTCGCCGCGGACCGCCACGCGCGGGCCTTCTACCTCTATCCGACGAAGGCGCTCGCGCAGGACCAGGCGCGCGCGCTCGCCGAGCTCGGCACGGGCGTCCGCGCAGGCATCTACGACGGCGACACGCCGACCGAGCAGCGCCGCCAGATCCGCGGCTGGGCCGGCCTGGTGCTTACGAACCCGGACATGCTCCACGTCGGCGTCCTGCCACGCCACGAGCGCTGGGGCGACTTCCTCCACAACCTCCGCTTCGTCGTCGTCGACGAGGCGCACGCCTACCGCGGCGTCTTCGGCTCGCACGTGGCGAACGTCCTGCGGCGGCTGCGCCGCCTCGCCCGGATCTACGGCGCCGAGCCGCAGTTCCTGCTCGCCTCGGCGACGATCGCGAACCCCGGCGAGCTCGCCCACGCGCTCACGGGCGAGGCTGCGACGGTCGTCGCCGACGACGCGGCCCCGCGCGCGGAGCGCACGGTCGCGCTCTGGAACCCGCCGCTGCTCGACGCGGAGCTCGGGCTCCGGGCGAGCGCGCTCGGGGAGGCGTCGCGGCTGCTCGCCGGGCTCACGGGACGCGGGCTGCGCACGATCTGCTTCGCGAAGAGCCGCCGCGCCGCAGAGCTGATCCACCGCTTCGCCTGCGACCGCCTGGACGCGGCCGGCGCCGCGCGGCTCGCTCCCTACCGCGCCGGCTACACGCCGCAGCAGCGGCGCGAGATCGAGCGGCGGCTCGTCGAGGGCGAGCTGCTCGGCGTCACCTCGACCGACGCGCTCGAGCTCGGGATCGACATCGGCGACCTCGACTGCGCGATCTCCGTCGGCTTCCCCGGCACGGTCGCGAGCCTCCGCCAGCAGTGGGGTCGCGCCGGCCGCCGCGGCCACGGCCTCGCGATCCTCGTCGCCTCCGAGGATGCCCTCGACCAGTACTTCATGCGCGAGCCGGCAGCGCTGCTCGAGCGGCAGGTCGAGGCCGCCATCCTCGACCACGCGAACCCGCGCGTGCTCGACGGGCACGTCGCAGCCGCCGCGTTCGAGGCGCCCGTCGACGAGGAGGACGCGGCGACGCTCGGCGAAGCGGCGCTCGACCGCGCGCCGCACGTCCCCGAGCTGCGGCACACGCCGCGCGGCTGGGTCTGGGCGGGAAAGGAGGCCCCGGCCGCCCGGATCCCGCTCCGCTCCACGTCGCCGGACACGTTCCTCGTCGTCGACGCCTCCGGCGGGGACGTGCTCGGGCTCGCGGAGCTCGAGCGCGCCTACTCCACCGTCCACGAGGGCGCGGTCTACCTCCACCTCGGCCGCCAGTACCTCGTCCGCGAGCTCGACCTCGAGGTGCGGCGCGCGCTCGTCGAGCCCTTCGCCGGCGACTGGTACACGCAGGCGAAGAAGGAGACGACCACCTCGATCGAGGAGCCGCTGCGCATCGAGCGCCGCCTCGGGCTCGAGCTCTCCTTCGGCCGCGTCTCGGTGACCGAGCAGGTGGTCGCCTACCAGAAGCGGGCCGTCGCGGACGGCGGGATCCTCGCCACACATCCGCTCGAGCTGCCGCCGACGACGTTCGAGACGGAGGCGGTCTGGTTCGTGCCGCGCCCGCACCAGCTCGAGGGGCTCGAGGCGATGCCGCTCCTCCTCTCCTCGCTCCACGCAGCCGAGCACTCGCTGATCGCCCTCCTGCCGCTGTGGGTCGTCGCAGCGCGCGTCTACGGCCTCTACGACGACGACGAGGCGCGGGCCAGCCACAACACGACGGACGACG
>CAZRTE010000007.1:0-50452 GCA_964602945.1 uncultured Gaiellales bacterium | reverse complement strand
CAGTCACCGCGACGGCGGGGGCCACCACGCCCCCGCCGTCGCCGGCCGAGTCGTGCCGCGCCCGGGTGTGAGGCCGTCGTCTCCTGGTGGGTCGTCGACCGGGCGGAGCCGTTTGCGCTACCAGCGAGAGCGCCGGCCGCGGCGGCTCGTGTAGACGAGGCGCGGACGGGCGGTCTCCATCCCGCCGCTCTCGAACTGCTCGCGGTGGCCGAGGAGGTTCGCGACGCGGCTGACGTCCGCCTGCTGATCCGGGAGGACGAGGGTTGTCCCCTGGCCGGTGCGGCCGGCGCGGCCGGTGCGGCCGACGCGGTGGACGTAGCCCTTCGTGTCCTCCGGCGGGTCGTAGTTGATCACGTGGGCGATCGCCTCGAGGTCGAGTCCGCGGGCGGCGACGTCGGTCGCGACGAGCGCCGTCACCTTCCCCGAGCGGAAGCGCTGGAGCGCGCGCTCGCGGGCGCCCTGGGCCAGGTCGCCGTGCATCGCGGTCGTCTCGACGCCGTGCCCGCGCAGCTTGTGGGCGAGACGGTCGGCGCCGCGCTTCGTCCGGACGAAGATGAGCGAGAGCCCGGGCTCGGCCCGGAGCAGCTCGACGAGGCGGTCGACCTTGTCGTCGTGGGTGACGGCGACGAAGCGGTGCTCCACCTCGCCGTCGGAGTGCTGGGACGGGAGCTCGGCCTCGAAGCGCGACGGGTTCAGCGTGTACGCGTGGGCGAGCGCGGCGACCTCGCCGTGCAGCGTCGCGGAGAAGAGCATCGTCTGGCGCCGCGTCGGCAGGAGCCGGACGATCTGCTCGACCTGCGGGCGGAAGCCCATGTCGAGCATCCGGTCGGCCTCGTCGAGGACGAGGATCCGGATCGCGGAGAGCGAGACGAGGCGCCGCCCGGCGAGGTCGTTGAGCCGGCCGGGCGTGGCGACGACGATGTGCGCGCCGCGGAGCCGCTTCGCCTGCGCGGCGACGGGTGTGCCGCCGTAGGCGGCTCCGACGCGGATCCCGCGCGGGGCGCCGAGCAACGTCAGCTCCTCCGTCACCTGCAGCGCGAGCTCGCGGGTCGGGACGAGGACGAGCGCGGCCGGGGCCTCGTCCGCCGTGGAGAGCTGCTCGACGAGCGGCAGCCCGAAGGCGAGTGTCTTGCCCGAGCCCGTCGGCGCCTGGCCGAGGATGTCGCGGCCGGCGAGCGCGTCGGGGACGACGAGGGTCTGGATGCGGAACGGCTCGGTGATGCCGCGGGCGGCGAGCGCGTGCTCGACCTCCGGGCTCACGCCCAGGGCAGCAAAACCGAGCGCGGCAGACGTTTGGGACATGTGGTGTTCGACTCCTTGTTTCGGATTCGAGAACCAAGAGCTCGAATCCAAGGAGGAACGAGAACCTGAATCTCACGGGACGGCCCAGTGCCGTCCGTGGCCACAGGGTAGCTGTCGAGGCCGGACGGCGGCCGGCGGCTCACGGCACGGGGACAGCTCGAGCGCGAAGCCTCATCCGCCGGGACGTCGAGCCGCGCCGCTCCTCGTACTACTCGAGGCTCTCCAGGAAGGCGCGCGGCGACAGCACCGGGATCGAGCCGTGCAGCTCGTGGAGATGGCTGTCGCCGGTCACGAGCGTCGCCTGTGCCGATGCTGCCGCTGCGATCAGGTAGTCGTCCTGCGGGTCACGCGACCTCCACGCCGGCGCCCGTTCTGGATCCTCGGCTGTCTCGGCCAGGCCGCTTCCGAGCAGTTGCAGGTATCCCTCGATCAGGCCCCGGTCGAGACGGTGGCGGAACTTCGGACGCGCGAGCGTCGCCGCGAGCTCGGCGAGCAACCGCTCCGAAACCACCAGCTCGAACTCGCCGGAGAGCCACTTGCCGACCAGCTGGGCCGGCGCTCCGGTGCGCGAGAGCAGCGCCGCGATGAGGACGTTGACGTCGAGGAGTGCCCGCACTAGCGGCGGGCCTTGTGCTGCTCCTCGACGGCGAGCGCGAGCGCCTCGCCTTCGTCCATGTCGGCGTTCGCCCAGATCCGCTCGAGGAGCTCGAGGCCGAGGTCGCGGCGCAAAGCCTCCTCGATGACGTCGCTATCGCGCCGACCCGTTCGGGCTGCCTTCACCCGCACGGCCCTCAGGACGCGCTCGTCCAAGGTCACCGTCGTCCGCTGTTTCGGCATCAATGCATCATAGCATCACGATGCCGAGGAGCGGGCGTTCGTGGCCGACGCGCCCGGAAACTGAACAACGCGGCGCGTGCGGTCGGACGGCGCGCTAGCGTCGCCCGTGATGGCGCGGACGCTGCTCGAGAAGGTGTGGGAGAGCCACGTCGTGCGGCGCGCGGAGGGGCGGCCCGACCTGCTCTACGTCGATCTTCATCTCGTGCACGAGGTGACCTCCCCGCAGGCGTTCGCCGGGCTCCGGCTGGCCGGCCGGCGGGTGCGGCGGCCCGATCTGACGCTGGCGACGATGGACCACAACGTCGCCACCGGCGACGACACCCCGCTCGATCCGCTCTCCGAGCAGCAGCTCGAGGCGCTGAGGAGCAACTGCGAGGAGTTCGGCGTGCCCCTGTACGCGACCGGCTCCGGCCGGGAGGGGATCGTGCACGTGATCGGGCCCGAGCAGGGACTGACCCAGCCGGGCCTGACCGTCGTCTGCGGCGACTCGCACACCTCCACGCACGGCGCCTTCGGCGCGCTCGCCTTCGGCATCGGCACCTCCGAGGTCGAGCACGTACTCGCGACCCAGACCCTGCCCCAGCGCCGGCCACGCTCGCTGCGGATCGTGTTCGCCGGCGAGCCCGCGCCCGGCGTCGGCGCCAAGGACTACATGCTCGCGGCGATCGGCCGCCTCGGCGTCGACGGCGGCGTCGGGCACGTGATCGAGTACGCCGGACCCGCGATCGGGGCGCTCTCGATGGAGGGCCGGATGACGATCTGCAACATGTCGATCGAGGCGGGCGCCCGCGCCGGGATGGTCGCACCCGACGAGACGACGTTCGCCTATCTCGAGGGCCGCCCCGCAGTTCCGCAGGGCGCCGCCTGGGAGGAGGCGCTCGAGCGCTGGCGTGCGCTGCGCAGCGACGAGGACGCCGCCTTCGACCGGGAGGTGGAGATCGACGTGAGCGCGATCCGGCCGCAGGTGACCTGGGGGACGAACCCCGGCATGGTCGCCTCGATCGACGACGCCGTCCCCGAGCCGGCCGACGAGGCCGCCGAGCGCGCGCTCGCCTACATGGACCTCGAGCCCGGGACTCCGGTTCGGGAGATCGCCGTCGACCGCGTCTTCATCGGCTCCTGCACGAACTCGCGGATCGAGGACCTGCGCGTCGCCGCCTCGGTCGTGCGCGGCCGGCGCATCCATCCTGACGTCCGCGCGCTGGTCGTGCCCGGCTCGGCGCTCGTCAAGGCGCAGGCCGAGGCGGAAGGGCTCGACCGGATCTTCGTCGACGCGGGCTTCGAGTGGCGCCGGGCGGGCTGCTCGATGTGCCTGGGCATGAACCCGGACGTGCTCGCCGCCGGGGAGCGGTGCGCGTCGACGTCGAATCGCAACTTCGAGGGCCGCCAGGGCGCCGGCGGCCGTACGCATCTCGTCAGCCCCGCGATCGCCGCAGCGACCGCCCTCGCCGGCCACTTCGACGAGCCGTGAGACCGTTCCGCTCCGTCACCTCGACCGCCGTGGTGCTCGACCGGGCCGACGTCGACACCGACCAGATCGTGCCGAAGCAGTTCCTGAAGCGGATCGAGCGCAGCGGCTTCGGCGAGTTCCTCTTCCACGACTGGCGCCGCGACCCCGGCTTCGAGCTGAACGGCCAACAGGGAAAGATCCTGCTTGCGGGACGCAACTTCGGCTGCGGCTCCTCGCGCGAGCACGCGGCGTGGGCGCTGCAGGACTACGGCTTCGAGGCGGTCGTCGCACCCTCGTTCGGCGACATCTTCCGCCAGAACGCGCTCAAGATCGGCCTCCTGCCCGTGCAGCTGCCGCCGGAGCAGGTGCAGGAGCTGATGGCGCGCGCCCGGACCGGCGAGGAGCTGACGGTCGACCTCGAGGCGCGCACCGCGGGCGGCCTCCCGTTTGCGCTGGACGACTTCAGCCGCCGCTGCCTGCTCGAGGGGCTCGACGACGTCGCGCTCACGCTCGAGCACGAGGACGACCTCGCCGCGTACGAGAGCACACATCCGGCGCCGATCTCCACGCTCGCCGTGGCCTGAGGACGCCGGGCTCTTGTCCGTTTTTCGCTGGCAGCGGCGGTTCGGCTCACCTACGGTTCCGGTTGTGCCCGAGTCGACGGCCCTTCTGATCGGCCTCCTCCTCCTTCCCCGCTAGGGGAAGCCAGCCTGCGCACATACCCGTCTCCGGTGCCCACGGGACACCTGCGTCCCCGCACCGTCCTCGCAGCCTGCGCCAAAGGAGCTCCGAATGCCGATGCCGTTCAGCCGATACCGCCCGTACGAGACCGTCGACCTGCCCGACCGGACGTGGCCGGACGTCGTCCTCTCCGAGGCGCCGATCTGGTGCTCGACCGACCTGCGCGACGGCAACCAGGCGCTCGTCAACCCGATGGACGCCGAGCGCAAGCGCCGCTTCTTCGCGCTCCTGCTCGAGCTCGGCTTCAAGGAGATCGAGGTCGGCTTCCCGGCCGCGTCGAAGGCGGACTTCGACTTCGTCCGCGTCCTCGTCGAGGAGGAGCTGGTCCCCGACGACGTGACGATCGCGGTGCTCACGCAGGCGCGGCCGGAGCTGATCGAGCGCACCTTCGCGTCGGTCGCCGGCGCGCGGCGGGCGATCGTCCACCTCTACAACTCGACCTCGGTCACGCAGCGGCGCGTCGTCTTCCGGCTCGACCGGGACGGGGTGACCGAGCTGGCGGTGCGCGGCACCGCGATGTGCCGGGCGCTCGCCGAGGCGGCGCCGGCCGAGATCCGTTTCGAGTACACGCCCGAGAGCTTCCACCACACCGAGTTGCCGTACGCGCTCGAGATCTGCGAGGCGGTCGCCGAGGAGTGGGGCCCGACCCCGGCCCGGCCGATGATCGTCAACCTGCCGACGACGGTCGAGCACTTCCCGCCCAACGTCTACGCCGACCGGATCGAGTGGTTCTGCCGGCACTTCTCCCGCCGCGACGCGGCGATCGTCTCCGTCCACCCGCACAACGACCGCGGCACCGCCGTCGCGACCGCCGAGCTGGGCCTGATGGCCGGGGCACAGCGGGTCGAGGGGACGCTGTTCGGCAACGGCGAGCGCACCGGCAACGTCGACCTCGTCACGCTCGCGCTCAACCTCCTCACCCAGGGGGTCGACCCGAGGCTCGACCTCTCCCGGCTCGACGAGGCGAAGCGGGTGGTCGAGGAGTGCAACGAGCTGCCGGTGCACCCCCGGCATCCGTGGGCGGGCGAGCTCGTCTACACGGCCTTCTCCGGCTCGCACCAGGACGCGATCAAGAAGGGCATGCACGAGCAGCGGCACCGGCAGGACGACGCGAGCTGGGACGTCCCCTACCTGCCGATCGACCCGCGCGACGTGGGGCGCGACTACGAGGCGATCATCCGCGTCAACTCGCAGTCGGGGAAGGGCGGCGTCGCCTACCTCCTGCTCGACCGGTACGGGCTCGACCTGCCGCGCGGCCTGCAGGTCGAGCTGGCGCAGAAGGTGCAGGCGGTCACGGACGCCGAGGGCGGTGAGCTGTCGCCGGAGGAGATCCACGACCTCTTCACCGCGACCTATCTCGACGTCGCGGGCCCGTACGAGCTCGTCTCCTACGCGCACGAGGCGAGCGAGCTGGGCGACCGGCTGGGCGCGGAGCTCCGCGTCGACGGCGAGCCGCTCGAGCTGGCCGGCGAGGGAAACGGCCCGATCGCGGCGCTCGTGCACGCGCTCACGACCGGCCTCGGCCGCGAGCTGGCGGTGCTCGACTACCACGAGCACGCCACCGCGCAGGGCGAGGACGCGATCGCGGCGGCCTACGTCGAGGCCGATGTCGACGGCGACCCGGTCTGGGGGGTCGCGGTCCACGAGAGCATCGTCACCGCCTCGCTGCGCGCGGTCGTCAACGCCCTGAACCGGGCCACGCTCCTGCGCGCGGCCCAGGAGACGGCGGCGAAGGCGTTCGAGGGCGTCTAGCGCTCGCCGCTGCGCGCTGCGTCAGGCCGCCTCGTCGGGATGGCCCTCGTAGACGCCGACGACGCGGACCGAGGCGCCCTGGTCGCGCAGCTCGCGCAGGGCCAGTCGGACCGCGGAGTCGAGCGGGTGCCCGGCGACGACGGCGTCGAAGCGGTAGCGCCACGGCGTCTGCGGCAGCGGGCGGGAGACGAGCCGGACGAGGTCGAGGCCGGCGCGCGCGAACGGCTCGATCGCCGCGTAGAGGGCGCCCGGCCGGTGGTCGGTGGTGAACGTGAACGCCGTGCGCGCGGCCGTGAGCCGCCCGCCGACGTGCGTGAACGGCGCGAGCGAGACGAAGCGCGTGAACGCCGGGCCGTCGCCGACGTCGTCGGCGATCACGGTCAGGCCGTAGAGCCGCACCGCTTCCTCGCCGGCGATCGCCGCCTCGCCCTGCCAGCCCTCCTTCGCGACGACCCGTGCCGCCTCCGCGGTCGTCGCCATGGGGACGACGCGGACGCGGGGCAGCCGCGCGAGCAGCGAGCGGCACTGCTCCAGGGCCGCGGGATGCGAGCGGACGACCCGGATTCGCTCGAGCGGCGTGGCGGCGGCGGCCGCGAGCTGGTGCCGGATCGGCAGGACGGTCTCGGCGACGATGGAGAGCGACCGCTCGTAGAGCAGGTCGTGCGTCTCGGCGACCGAGCCGGCGAGCGAGCTCTCGATCGGCAGGACGCCGTAGGCGGCGTCCGCGGCCAGGACCGCATCGGCGACGGCGCGGAAGCCGGCGACCGGCAGGTGCCGGCCCGTGGGGAAGAGCGCGGCCGCAGCGGCGGCCGTATGCGTGCCGGGCGGCCCGGGATAGGCGACCGGGGTGGTCATCGCCGCAGACGGGCCGGAGGACGCAGGCCGCAGCGCCGGCAGACGAGGACCGCCGCCCCCTTCCGCACGGCCCGCTCCACGGGCATGGGGTCGGGGCAGCGGCAGCGCTCGAGCCGGGTGACGGCGAAGCGGACGAGCAACGGGTTGACGCTGCCCGGGTTCACGGGGCGCCGCTCCCGGGACGAGGGCCGGCCGGGGCGCCGTCGAGGGCGAGCTCCGCCCTGATCGCCTCGCCCAGCTCGGCGGTCGTCGCCGTCCCGCCGAGGTCGGGAGTCGGCGCGAGCGCGAGCCCGCGATCCACTGCGCGCACGAGCCGCCGGCTCTCGTCGAGGCGGCCGAGGCCGTGCTCGAGCAGCAGCGCCGTCGAGCGCAGCATCGCCGCCGGATTGGCGATCCCGCGGCCGGCGAGGTCGGGAGCGGAGCCGTGCACGGGCTCGAAGATCCCGGGCCCGGAGTCGGAGAGGCTCGCGGACGGCGCCAGCCCGAGGCCGCCGGTGACCGCGGCGGCGAGGTCGGAGAGGATGTCGCCGAACATGTTCTCGGTCGCGAGCACGTCGTAGCGGGCGGCGTCGGTCGCGATCTGCATCGCGGCGTTGTCGACGAGCATGTGCTCGACGCGCACCGAGGGAAACTCGGCCGCCACTCCGTCCACCACCCGCCGCCAGAGGCGCGACGTCTCGAGCACGTTGGCCTTGTCGACCGAGAGGAGGTGGCCGCGCCGCGCAGCCGCGAGCGCGAAGGCGCGACGGACGAGCCGCTCGATCTGGCTCGGGTGGTACTCGCACGTGTCGTAGACGGTGCCGTCGGCGCGCGTGCCGCGGGCGCCGAAGTAGATGCCGCCGACGAGCTCGCGCACGATCAGCAGGTCGACCCCGGCCGAGACCGCGGGACGAAGGTTCGCGTAGGCGTCGAGCTCGGCGCGCAGGCGCAGCATCCCCTGCTCGGGACGGACGTCGGCCGCGTCGAACTCGGGGTCGCCGATCGGCGCCTTCAGCACCGCGGCGGCGCGCAGGCAGGCCGCGAGCGTCTCGTCCGGGAGCGGCGTCCCGGTCGCCCGGATCGCCGCGCCGCCGAGCAGCTGCTCCTCGAGCTCGACGTCGGGGGCGAGGAGCTCGAGCGCGAGTCGCGCCTCGTGCGCGACCTCCGGCCCGACTCCGTCGCCGGGCAGGAGGACAACGGTCGTCTTCGGCATCCGGCTACGCAGCCTCCTCCGCGAACGACCGCCGCGGCCGTCCCCGCGGGCGGGGGTCGTACCCTGCTGCGGTCATCGCCTCGTTCCAGCTCCCGAACACGCGGGCGACGGTCTGGCGCGACGGGTGGTTCTCGCCTGCCTGGTCCCACTCGCTCGTCAACGGGAGCCGGCTGTGCTTGCGGTACCAGAGGGTGATCGCGTAGACGATCGTCTCCGGCGTCCACCGGAAGCCCTTACGCGGGCCGGTTCTCATCGTGCACCTCCTCGGGTCGGGTCACAGCTGGGTACCGAACAGCTCTGCGAGCAGGACGACGCGCTCATCGCAGGACGGCCCCCTCCGAGGCGGAGGACACGAGCGCCGCGTAGCGGGCGAAGACGCCGCTCGCGTAGCGCGGCTCGGGTTGGCGCACTGCGGCGAGCCGGACGGCGAGCTCTTCGTCGGAGAGGAGCACGCGCAGCTCGCGCGCCTCGACGTCGATCTCGATCTCGTCGCCGTCACGCAGCGCGGCGATCGGGCCGCCGCGCGCGGCCTCGGGGGCGACGTGGCCGACCATCAGGCCGTGCGTGGCGCCGGAGAAGCGGCCGTCGGTGAGCAGCGCCACGTCGTCGCCGATGCCCTCGCCGACGAGGGCGGCGGTGACGTGGAGCATCTCGCGCATCCCCGGGCCGCCGGCGGGCCCCTCGTAGCGGATGACGACGACGTCGCCGGCCCGGATGGAGCGCTCCTTCACGGCGGCGAAGCAGTCCTCCTCGGCGTCGAACACGCGCGCGGGGCCGCGGTGGAAGAGCCGTTCGTGGCCGGCGAGCTTGACCACGCAGCCCTCCGGCGCGAGGTTGCCGCGGAGGATGGCAAGCCCGCCGCTCGTCTTGAGCGGGCGCTCGAGCGGGACGACGACTTCCTGGCCCGGCGTCTCGGCGACGGCGCCGGCGACCTCCTCGAGGGCCCGGCCGTCGACGTTCGGCGCCTCGCCGTGCACAAGGCCCGCCTTGAGCAGCTCACGCGCGACGAGCGCGACTCCGCCGGCGGCGTGGAGGTCGGCGGCGACGAAGCGGCCGCCCGGCTTCAGGTCGGCGACGACGGGCGTGCGCGCCGAGATGCGGTCGAAGTCCTCGAGCTCGAGCGGAACGCCCAGCTCGCGCGCGATCGCGAGCAGGTGGAGGACGCCGTTCGTCGAGCCACCGGTGGCGGCGAGCGCGGCGGCGGCGTTCTCGAGCGCCTCGCGGCGGATCACCTGGGAGGGGCGGACGTCGTCGCGCACGAGCCGCATCGCGATCCTGCCGGCCTCGTAGGCGGCGTCGAGCTTCGCCGGATCCGTCGCGGGCACGTCGTTGAGCCCCGCCGGGGAGATGCCGAGGAACTCGAGGATCGTCGCCATCGTGTTGGCGGTGAACTGGCCGCCGCACGCCCCGGCGCCCGGGCAGGCGACCCCTTCCAGCTCGTGCACCTCCGCGGGGCTCATCGTCCCGGCGGCGGCGGCGCCGACCGCCTCGAACACATCCTGGATGGTCACGTCGCGGCCGCGGAAGCGCCCGGGGGCGATCGAGCCGTTGTAGAGCACGAGCCCGGGCAGGTCGAGCCGCGCGAGAGCCATGACCGCGGCGGGGATCGTCTTGTCGCAGCCGACGAGGCAGACGAGCCCGTCGAGCAGGTGGCCGCGCGCGACGAGCTCGATCGAGTCGGCGATCGTCTCCCGCGAGACGAGGGAGGCACGCATCCCCTCGGTGCCCATCGAGACGCCGTCGGAGACGGCGATCGTGTTGAACTCGACCGGGGTGCCGCCGGCCTCGAGGATGCCGCGGCGGACGTGCCTGGCCAGCTCGCGCTGGTTCCAGTTGCACGGCATCGTCTCGATCCAGGAGGTCGCGATCCCGACGAGCGGCCGCGCGAGCGCGTCGTCGTCGAGGCCGATCGCCTTGAGCATCGCGCGCGCCGGGGCGCGGTCGACGCCGTCGGTGAGAGCGGCGCTGCGCCGCTTGGCGGGATCGGTCGGGCGGGAGTAGGGATCGGTCATACGAGGCCGGCTCCTCCGGTCGCGATGGGCAGGTGCAGGACGTCGTGCTCGGGAAAGCGGGCCGCGAGCTCGGCCACGACCTCGCCGGCGCGGGCCTTCTCGGCCCAGACGATCACCGTCGGGCCCGAGCCGGAGAGCGTGGCGCCGAGCGCTCCGGCAGGCGGCTGCGCGCGGATCGCGGCCAGGTGCGGAGCACGCTCGGCGCGATAGGGCTCGTGCAGGCGGTCGCCCGCGCTCGCCGCGAGCAGGGTCTCGTCGCCGGCGGCGAGCGCGGCGCCGAGCAGGACGGCGCGGCCGGCGCTGAAGACGGCGTCCGCATGAGGCACCTCCCGGGGCAGCGACGCGCGCGCCTCCTCCGTCCGCACGCGCTCCTGCGGGACGACGGCGACGGCCGCGGCGGGGACGTCGTCGGCGATCCGCGCGATCCGTCCCTCCCAGGTCAGGCAGACGCCCCCGGCGAGCGCGGCGGCGAGGTTGTCGGCGTGCCCCTCGAGCTCGACGCCGGCCTCGAGCAGCTTGTCGGGGGTCGCGTCGGCCCCCGCGGCCGCGGCTCCGGCCACGAGGCCGAGGGCCACGACGGCGGCGCTCGACCCGAGGCCGCGCTCGCGCGGAATCCGGTCGGTGAACCGGAACGAGTACGCCCCCGGGTCGGCGAAGCGCGCGAAGGCGCGCACGCCGAGGTGGTCGAGATCCGGCGGCCGCCCGTTCGGCTCCCCCACCTCGAGCTCGTTCCAGAGATCGAGGGCGACCGCGGCGACGTCGAAGCCGGGGCCGAGGTTCGCGCTGGTCGCCGGCGCCCGGACCTCGATCCTCATGCGCCCACCGCGTCGGGGTCCTTGAGCCCGTGGCCGGTGATCACGCAGACGACCCGGGTTCCGGGCTCGACGCCGCCGCTCGAGACGGCCGCGAGGCCGGCTGCGCTGGCGGGCTCGCAGAAGACGCCCTCCTCCCGGGCGAGCAGCCGCCACGCCTGGGCGAGCTGCTCCTCCGAGAGCGAGACGACGCTGCCGCGAGACCGTGCCAGTACCCGCTCGACCTCGGCTCTGTGGACGGGCTCGACGATGCGGATCGCGGAGGCGAACGTGTCGGGGCGGTGTTGCGCCTCGCCGAGCAGGAAGCGCGGCAGCTCGTCCTGGAAGCCCAGGGCGTAGGCGACGGTGTTGCCGCCGCCGCCGTAGGGGAGCGCGAGCAGGTCGGGTACCCGGCCGAGCCGGTCGACGATCTCGCGGGCGGCGCTGCTCTGGCCCTCGATCCGGTCGGGGTTGACCGAGTTGACGTTGACGAGGCCGTCCTCGGCGGCGAGCCGGAGGGCTTCGCGGTGCGCGTCCTCGAAGCTGCCGTCGAGCTCGCGGATCTCCGCTCCGGCGGCGCGGATCTGGGCGAGCTTGCCGCGGGCGACCGCCCCCTTCGCGGCGAGCACGATCGCCGGCAGCCCCGCGCGCGCCGCATACGCGGCGGCCGAGGCGGCGGTGTTGCCGGTGGACGCGCAGACGATGCCGGGAGCGCCCCGCTCGAGCGCGCGCGTGACGGCGACCGCCATGCCGCGGTCCTTGAACGAGCCCGTCGGGTTCGCCCCCTCCCACTTCAGCCACAGCTCGACACCGAGCCGAGCCGAGAGCCGGGGCGCCTCCAGCAGCGGCGTGCCGCCCTCTCCGAGGGTCACCGTCACAGCGGCCGCTCCGTGATCACCGGGGCGAGGAACGGGGGTCGCAGCACCTCCGGGAAGGTGGCCATCTCGGCGGCGACGGCCGCGACCGCGCCGTGGGGGGACTCGTGCAGGACGACGTCGAGCGTCGCCTCGCCGTCGCCGAGATGCTGGACGAGCTGCGCGACCGAGATCCCGTGCGCCGCCAGCCGGCTCGCGGCGTGAGCGAGCACGCCCGGCCGGTCGGCCACCTCGAGATGGAGGTAGAACGGCGACCGCCACTCGGCGGGATCGAGCCGGGGCAGCTCACGCCAGCAGGGGTCGTTCTGGAGAAAGCCCGTGCCGGCGGTGCCGACGACGCTGACGAGATCGGCGACGACCGCCGATGCGGTCTCGATCCCTCCGGCCCCGGGCCCCTCGAGGGTGATCTCGCGGATCGCGTCGCCCTGGAGCATGACCGCGTTGAAAGCCCCCTCGACGGAGGCGAGCGGGTGCGAGCGGTCGACGAAGGCCGGCTGGACGCGCACGTCCACGGCGCCGTCGGCGAGGGTCGCGATCCCGACGAGGCGCACGGCCATGCCGAGCTCCGCGGCGGCGGCGACATGGGCCGGCTCGAGATCGACGATGCCGCGCCGCTCGACGTCGTCGAGCCCGACGCGGGAGCCGAACGCGACCGTGGCGAGGATGGCCATCTTCGCCGCAGCGTCGCCGCCGCTGACGTCGTCGGTCGGATCGGCCTCCGCGTAGCCGAGCGCCTGTGCCTCGGCGAGCGCCTCCGCGTAGCTGCCGCCCGCCTCCATCCGCGAGAGCACGAAGTTCGTCGTCCCGTTGACGATTCCGAGCACGCGGTGGACGTTGGTGACGACGAGCGACTCGCGCAGCACCTTGACCACGGGGATCGCGGCGCACACGGAAGCCTCGAAGCGGAGCTGGACGCCGGCCGCCGAGGCGGTCGCGAACAGGTCGGAGCCCTCGCGGGCGACGAGTTGCTTGTTCGCCGAGACGACCGGCTTGCCGGCGCGCAGCAGCTCGCGGACGTAGCCGCCGGCCGGGTCGAGACCGCCCATCACCTCGGCGGCGACGGTCACCGACGGGTCGTCGCGTACGGCGGCGAAGTCGGTCGTGAGCACGCCCTCGCCGGGCGGGAAGACGCGCTCCTTCGCCGGATCGCGGACGAGCGCGCGTACGACCCGGAGGCGGTGCCCGGTGGCGCGCTCGATCTCGTCCCCGCTCTCGACCAGGAGGCGGTGCACCGCCGCTCCGACGGTGCCGTAGCCGAGCAGGGCTACTCCGACGTCAACCGACGCCATCGGCCCCCGCCGCCGCGGCCTCCTGGCCGAGCAGGCCCTCGATTCCCGCCAGCGCACGCAGCTCGGCGCCGACGCGCTCGATCTCGGCGGCCCGCTCCGCGCCCTGCTGCCGCAGCTCGGCGAAGCCGGGCCGGCCGGCCGCGTCGTCCGCGAACAGCTCCTGCGCGAACGCACCGCTGCGGATCTCGGCGAGGATGGCGCGCATCCGCTCGCGCACCGCGTCGTCGACGATCCGGGGGCCGCGCGAGAGGTCGCCGTACTCGGCCACGTCGGAGACCGAGTAGCGCATGTACTCGAGGCCGCCCTGATAGAGGAGATCGACGATCAGCTTCAGCTCGTTCAGGCACTCGTAGTAAGCGATCTCGGGCTGGTAGCCGGCCTCGACGAGCGTGTCGAACCCCGCCTGGACGAGCGCGGGGACGCCGCCGCAGAGCACCGCCTGCTCGCCGAAGAGGTCGCTCTCGGTCTCCTCGGCGAAGGTCGTCTCGAGCAGGCCCACGCGGGCGCAGCCGATGCCCGCTCCGTACGCGCGGGCGAGGTCGAGGGCGCGTCCGCTCGCGTCGCGGTGGACGGCGACGAGGCCGGGCGTGCCGGCGCCCGAGACGTACAGCTCACGCACGCGGTGCCCCGGCGCCTTCGGCGCGACCATGATCACGTCGTGCTCGGCCGGCGGGACGATCCGGCCGAAGTGGACGTTCAGCCCGTGCGCGAAGAGGACGGCGGCGCCGGGCGAGAGGCTCGGAGCGACGTCGGCCTCCCACACGTCCTTCTGCACGTGATCGGGGACGAGGAGCGCGACCACCTGGGCGCCGCGCACCGCCTCGCTCACCGTCCGCACCTCGAGTCCCGCCTCCTCCGCGGCGGCGCGTGAGCTGCCGCCCTCGCGCAGGCCGACGACGACGTCGACGCCGGAGTCGTGGAGGTTGAGCGCGTGCGCGTGTCCCTGGCTGCCGTAGCCGACGACGGCCACGGTGCCGTTGAGCAGGGAGAGATCGCCGTCGTGGTGGATCGTTGCCATCTGGGTCTCCTTAGACGAGGACGTGGGAGCGGGAGGAGCGGTTGGGGTGGGCGGCCCGGGCGAGGCCGATGCGCCCGGTGCGGACGAGCTCCTGCAGGCCGTGCGGGCGGACGAGCTCCTCGAACGAGTCGACGTCCTCCGGCGAGCCGGTCAGCTCGAAGACGATCGCGTCGGGGCCGACGTCGACCACGCGTGCGTCGAAGGCCTCGCCGAGTGCCACCAGCTCGGCCCGGCTGCTCGCCGGGGCGGCGACCTTGAGCAGCGCGAGCTCGCGCTCGACCGACTCGCCGGGCACGAGCTCCGAGACGCGGAGCACGTTCACGAGCTTGTGCATCTGCTTCTCGATCTGCTCGAGCGAGTGACGCTCGCAGGAGACGCGCAGGGTCACGCGCGACACGTCGTGCCGCTCGGTCGTGCCGACGGCGAGGCTCTCGATGTTGTAGCCGCGCCGCGCGAACATGCTCGTGATGCGCGTCAGCGCCCCCGGCTTGTTCTCGAGCAGGACGGAGATGGTGTGCCTCACAGCGCCAGCGCCTCCGCGTCGCTCTCCGGGTCGTATTCGACGACGTCGAGCGCGGCTGCACCTGCGGGAATCATCGGGAAGCAGTGCTCGCGCGGGTCGACGCGGCAGTCGACGACGGTGGGGCGGCCGGACGCGAGCGCCTCGCTCAGCGCTTCCGCGAGCTGGTCCTCCGACTCGACGGTGAGGCCGAGCGCACCGTAGGCACGGGCGAGCGCCGCGTAGTCGGGCACCGCGTGCGTGAGCCGAACCTGCGAGAAGCGCTCCTCGAAGAACATGTCCTGCCACTGCCGCACCATGCCCAGGTAGCCGTTGTTGATAACGACGACCACGATCGGCAGCTCCTCCAGAACCGCGGTCGCCAGCTCCTGCGAGGTCATCTGGAAGCAGCCGTCGCCGTCGACGCAGACGACGGTGGCGTCCGGCCGCGCCGCCTTCGCGCCCACGGCCGCCGGCAGCCCGTACCCCATCGTCCCCAGGCCGCCCGAGCTGATGAAGCTCCGCGGCCGGTCGCAGACGAGGTACTGCATCGCCCACATCTGGTGCTGCCCGACCCCCGTCGTCCAGACGACGTCGTCGCGGCCCTCGGTCAGGTCACGCAGCAGCTCGAACACCCGCTGCGGCTTCACCAGCTCGCCGCCGTTCCCGTAGCGGAGCGGGAACTCCTCGCGCCACGCCTCGATCTGCGCCAGCCAGGCGTCCGTGCGGCCGGCGGCAGCGCGCTCGCGCACGGCGTCGGCCAGCGCCGCCAGCACCGGCTTGAGCGGCCCGACCACGGGGATGTCCGCGTGACGGATCTTCGAGATCTCCGCCGCGTCGACGTCGAGGTGCACGACCGTCGCGCCCGGCGCGAACGCCGAGACCTTGCCCGTGACCCGGTCGTCGAAGCGCGCGCCGGCGGCGACGATCACGTCCGCCTTGTTCAGCGCCCAGTTCGACCACTTCGGCCCGTGCATGCCGGGGAAGCCGGCGTGCAGCTCGTGCGACTCGGGGAAGGAGCTCTTCGCCATGAGCGTGGTCACGACCGGGACGCGCGCCGCCTCGGCCAGGGAACGCAGCTCGCCGGTCGCGTCCGCGTTCAGGACGCCGCCCCCCGCGTAGACGATCGGCCGCTCCGCCGCGGCGAGAACCTGGGCGGCGGCGGCGATCTGGCGGCGATCCCCGCGCCGAGGCGGCTTCCAGCCGGGGAGCGCCACGGCGTCGGGGTAGGAGAAGTCGAGCTCGGCTTCCTGCACGTCGCGGGGCACGTCGACGAGCACGGGGCCGCAGCGGCCGGTGCGCGCGACGTGGAACGCCGCCTTGAGCACGTGCGGCAGCTCGCGCGCGTCCTGCACGAGCCACGAGTGCTTGACGACCGGGATCGTGATGCCGGTGATGTCGCACTCCTGGAAGGCGTCGGTGCCGATCTGCGTCGAGCGCACCTGGCCGGTGATGCAGACGAGCGGAGTCGAGTCCATCCACGCGTCGGCGATCGGGGTGACGAGGTTGGTCGCGCCCGGCCCGGAGGTCGCGAGGGCGACGCCGACCCGTCCCGAGGCCCGCGCATACCCCTCCGCCATGTGCCCGGCCCCCTGCTCGTGGCGGGCGAGCACGTGGCGGACGGTCGTGCCGCGCGCCATCGCGTCGTAGAGGGGGAGGATCGCGCCGCCCGGGATGCCGAAGACGACGTCGACGTTCTCCGCCTCGAGCGCGCGCAGGATCGCGTCGGCCCCGGTCATCCGCCTCCCCGCGCTCACGCCGCACCCGGCCAGAACTCGGCGTTGCGGAGGGAGAGCTGGAAGCCGGCGAGCACGCGCGAGGTGAACTCGCGCGTCGTCGCCCCGAGCGCGCCGCGCAACAGGTCGGGCGTGCCCGGGCCGTCGGCGAGCGCCGCCGACACGGCCCCTGCCAGGGTCGCCGCGGGACCGGAGAGTCCGAGCCCGTGCTCGAGCGCCATCGCCGCCGCGAGCAACATGCTGCTCGGGTCGACGACGCCGTGGCCGGCGAGCGCCGAACCGTCGTCCGGCGAGGGCATGAACAGGCTCGGGCCATGCTCTGCGAGGAGTCCGTGGGCCGCGACGCGGTCCAGGGCGGCTGCGGCGGCCAGCTCGCCGATCGCCTCCCCCCACTTGCCGGCGACGGCGACGACGTCGAAGCGGGCAGGGTCGAAGGCGACCAGCGGGCTCGCAGCGGTGGGCGAGAGATGCTCGAGACGGACGTGCTCGTGCGCGACGGCGGCCGCCTTGCCGAGCTCGTGCCAGCTCGTGTCGCCGACGGTCGCGACCCGCAGCGCCCGCGCCTCGGCGAGCGCGAATGCCGCCTCGAGCGCCCACTCCTGCGCCGAGTCGTCGAGCGGCGCGACGAAGACGACGTCGCGCTCGCGCCCGAAGCGCACCCGGGTCACCCGGGCACGCAGGTCGAGCTCGGCCTTCACCTCGTCCAGCGCCGGCTCCTCCGGCTCGGCGACGAGGACGGCGTCGGCGGCGAGGACGGCGGACCGCGTCGAAGCCGGGAACGGCTGCCCGGCGCGGGCGACCGCGCTCGCGCCGAAGGGCACGTGCACGTCCTCGACCGCGAGCCCGTGCAGCCGCGCCACCGCGGTGAGGGCGAGCATCGCCTCGGCCATCAGCTCCGGCGCGGTGCCGGCGCCGGCGAGGCAGACGACCCGGGGCGGGTGGCTGATGCTGAGTTTCTGGATCCTGCTGGACACGAACATTCCTTCCGTCGCGGGCGCCCTCGGGACGCACCGATGATGTGGCGAGGTCGGCGTCTGCGCCTACGCGGCGCGTGTTCGTGTCACTCCCCCTAGTGGGGGAGAATCGCGATGACGACGAAAAGGACGGGCGCGCACGCCGCCGCCAGCCGGTTTCGGCCGAGTGGCATGCGTGTCAGCGCGGTCGTCATCGAGTGATAGAGGGTGCCTGTGCGAGCGGCGCCTGTCAAACCGGGCGCTGACATCTCCGGTTTCGGTTGACCGGTTTTTTCCCTGACTCGCCGGCCGGTGCACCCGGGAGGGTGCGCCTCACCCGGACGGCACCGCCGGCAGGCGCTCGCCGTCGCCGGCCCATAACCGGAGAACTCGATTGACGACGGCGGCCGCAAGGGTTCAGGCTCGGGGGCTCGATGACGCATCGTGCGAACGCCTCGCTCGAGCCGCTTGCCTTCGCGTTCGTCGTGCGCCCTCGGCCGCGCTAGTCGGCGCCCACTCCCGCCGCGGCGACGGGAGCGGAGACGTCAGCAGTCCCCTCTCTCGCCGGAGAAGCCGCCCCCCTTGAGCCACACCGACGCCCAACCCCGCAGCTCCGGCCTCTACGACCCGGCCTACGAGCACGACGCCTGCGGGGTCGCCTTCGTGGCGCGGCTCGACGGGACGGCCACGCACGAGACGGTGAGGCGCGCGCTGGCGGCGCTCGCGAGTCTCGAGCACCGCGGCGCCTCGGGCGCCGACGCCGATTCGGGCGACGGCGCCGGCATCCTCGTCCAGATCCCCGACCGTCTCTTCCGGGCCGAGACCGGCGCTCGCCTGCCGCCCCCGGGCGGCTACGGGGTCGGCAGCTTCTTCCTACCGGCCGACGCCGGGCGGCGGGCCGAGCTCGAGAAGCTGGTCGAGTCGGTGGTCGCCGCCGAGGGCCAGCGACTGCTCGCCTGGCGCGACGTGCCGATCGACGGCACGGTGCCGGGTGCCGCGGCCGCCGCGGTCATGCCCCGCATCCGCCAGGGAGTGGTCGCCGCCGCACCGGAGGTCGCGGGCGACCGCGACGCCTTCGAGCGCAAGCTCTACGTGATCCGGCGGCTCGTCGAGAAGGCCGCCGGGCCCGATCTCGTCGTGCCGAGCCTCTCCTCGCGCACCCTCGTCTACAAGGGGATGCTCACCGCGCCGCAGCTCGACCGCTTCTACCTCGACCTCGCCGACGAGCGGCTCGAGAGCGCCCTCGCCCTCGTCCACTCCCGCTACTCGACGAACACCTTCCCCAGCTGGGAGCTCGCCCACCCGTACCGCCTGATCGCCCACAACGGCGAGATCAACACGCTGCGCGGCAACACCAACTGGATGCGGGCGCGCGAGTCGCAACTCGCCTCGCACCTGTTCGGCGACGACCTCCCGAAGCTGCTGCCCGTGATCCGCGAGGGCGGCTCCGACACCGCCGTCTTCGACAACGTGCTCGAGCTGCTCGTGCTGGCCGGGCGCTCGCTGCCCCACGCGCTGCTGATGATGGTGCCCGAGGCCTACGAGAGCCGCGACGACCTCGCGGAGGAGGTACGCGGCTTCTACGACTTCCACCGCTGCCTGATCGAGCCGTGGGACGGGCCCGCGGCGATCGCCTTCTCCGACGGCCGGGTGATCGGCGCCACGCTCGACCGCAACGGCCTGCGCCCGGGCCGCTGGTACGAAACCGCGGACGGCTGGGTCGTGCTCGCCTCCGAGGCCGGCGTCCTGGCCGAGCAGGCCGGGAACATCGTCCGCAAGGGCCGTCTGCAGCCGGGCAAGCTCTTCCTCGTCGACCTCGAGCAGCACCGGATCGTTCCGGACGACGAGCTCAAGCGGACCGTGGCGACGAGGCGGCCCTACGGCGAGTGGTTCCGCCGCGAGAGCGTCCACCTCACGGACCTGCCGGACGCCGCGCCGGCGCCCCGGCCGGAGGTGCCGCTGCGCACCCGGCAGCTGCTCTTCGGCTACGGGCAGGAGGACATGAAGGTGATCCTCGCCCCGCTCGCCGCCCGAGGCGAGGAGCCGATCGGCTCGATGGGGAACGACACCCCGCTCGCCGCGCTCTCGGGAGCGACGCGTCTGCTCTACTCGTACTTCAAGCAACTCTTCGCCCAGGTCACGAATCCGCCGATCGACCCGATCCGCGAGGCGATCGTGATGAGCGTGCAGGCGAGCGTCGGCTCCGAGCGCAACCTGCTCGCCGAGTCGCCCGCGCACGCCCGCCAGCTCCTGATCGCCAACCCGATCCTGCGCGACTTCGAGCTCGAGCAGCTGCGGGTCGTCGGCTCGGAGGTCTTCAAGTCGTGGACGATCGACACCACCTGGCCGGTCGCGGAGGACGCGGCGGGCGTCGAGACGGCGCTGGAGCGCGTCTGCGCGGAAGCCGACCTCGCGCTCGCGGCTGGCGCCAACATCCTCATCCTGAGCGACCGCGCGGCCGGGCTCGAGCGGGTGCCGCTGCCCTCGCTCCTGGCGACCGCAGCCGTGCACAACCATCTCGTCCGGGCGGGAACCCGCCTGCAGACCGGGATCGTGGTCGAGTCGGGAGAGCCGCGCTCCGTCCACTCGATCGCGGTCCTCGTCGGCTACGGCGCCGCCGCGGTCAACCCCTACCTGATGCTGGAGACGCTGGCGGAGCTGAGCGAGCGCGGCCTGCTCCCGGAGGGGATGAGCGCCGAGCAGGCGCAGGCGCGGGCGGTCGCGGGGATCGCGAAGGGGCTGCTGAAGACGATGTCGAAGATGGGGATCTCGACGCTCTCCTCGTACTGCGGCGCGCAGATCTTCGAAGCGGTCGGGCTCGGCCCGGAGCTCGTCGAGCGCTGCTTCACCGGCACCGCCTCGCGCATCGGCGGCGTCGGCCTGCGCAAGATCGGCGAGGGCGCGGTGCAGCGGCACGCGCGCGCGTTCCCGGGCACGGGCGAGGAGCTCCTGCCGGTGATCGGCCTGTACGCGTGGCGCCGCGACGGCGAGCCGCACATGTGGAACCCGGAGACGATCTCCGGTCTCCAGCACGCCGTCCGCTCCGGCTCCCGGGAGACCTACGAGCGGTACGCGGAAGCGGCGAACGAGAGCGCCGCCCGGCGCGGCAACCTGCGCGGGCTGCTCCGCTTCCGCTGCGCGGCCGAGCCCCTACCGCTCGAGCAGGTGGAGCCGGCGGCGGAGATCGTGAAGCGCTTCTCGACAGGAGCGATGTCGCTCGGCTCGCTGTCGCGCGAGGCGCACGAGACGCTCGCGGTGGCGATGAACCGGCTCGGCGGCCGCTCGAACACCGGTGAGGGAGGCGAGGATCCCGTCCGCTTCGGCGACGAGCGCCGCTCGGCCATCAAGCAGGTCGCCTCGGGCCGCTTCGGCGTCAACGCCCACTACCTCGCGAACGCCGACGAGCTCCAGATCAAGATGGCCCAGGGCGCGAAGCCCGGTGAGGGCGGGCAGCTGCCGGGACACAAGGTCGACGCGTACATCGCGAGCGTCCGGCTGACCACGCCCGGCGTCGGCCTGATCTCGCCGCCGCCCCACCACGACATCTACTCGATCGAGGACCTCAAGCAGCTGATCTACGACCTGCGCTGCGCCAACCCGGCGGCGCGCGTCTCGGTCAAGCTCGTCGCCGAGGTCGGGGTCGGCACAGTCGCCGCCGGCGTGGCCAAGGCGGGTGCCGACCACGTGCTGATCTCCGGCCACGAAGGCGGTACCGGCGCGTCGCCGCTCTCCTCGATCCTGCACGCGGGCATCCCCTGGGAGATCGGGCTCGCCGAGACCCAGCAGACGCTGATCCGCAACGACCTCCGCTCGCGGATCTGGGTGCAGACCGACGGCCAGCTCAAGACCGGCCGCGACGTCGTGATCGCAGCCCTGCTCGGCGCCGACGAGATGGGATTCGCGACCGCCCCGCTCGTCGCGTCGGGCTGCGTGATGATGCGCGCCTGCCACCTGAACACGTGCCCCGTCGGCATCGCCACCCAGGACCCGGAGCTGCGCGCGCGCTTCGCCGGACAGCCGGAGCACGTGGTCAACTTCTTCCTCTTCGTCGCGGAGGAGGCACGGCGGCTGATGGCCCAGCTCGGCGTCGCCCGCTTCGACGATCTCGTCGGCCGCGTCGATCTGCTCGACGCCGACGACGCCGTCGTAGGCTGGCGCGAGCGCGGCATCGACCTCTCGGCGCTGCTGGAGGAATCCGAGCCCGGCGCTGCCCGGCGGCGGCTCGAGACGCCCCCGCCCGCGCTCGACGACGCGCTCGACCGGCGGCTGATCGAGATTGCCGGGACGGCGATCGAGGAGGGGGTGCCGGTCGAGGCGGAGACGGCGATCGCGAACACCGACCGCACCGTCGGCGGCCTGCTCTCCCATGCCGTCACCGTCGCGCACGGCGCCGCCGGGCTCCCCCCGGCGACGATTCGCCTCACGCTCCGTGGCTCCGCCGGCCAGTCGTTCGGCGCCTGGCTGGCCCCCGGCATCGAGCTGACGCTGGTCGGCGACGCGAACGACTACGTCGGCAAGGGCCTCTCCGGCGGGGTGCTCGCGCTCCGCCCGCCCGAGGATGCCGGCTTCGTCGCCGAGGACAACGTGATCGCCGGCAACACCGTCCTCTACGGCGCCACCTCGGGACGCGCCTTCTTCCGCGGCGTCGCCGGGGAGCGCTTCGCCGTCCGGAACTCGGGCGCACACGCGGTCGTCGAGGGCGTCGGCGACCACGGCTGCGAGTACATGACGGGCGGAGTCGTCGTCGTGCTCGGCCCGACCGGGCGCAACTTCGCGGCCGGGATGAGCGGCGGGATCGCCTACGTCCTCGACGAGGCAGGCTCCTTCGAGGCGTGCTGCAACCGCGAGCTGGTCGGTCTGGAGGCCGTCGAGGACGACGAGGAGCTGCGCGCCCTCGTCACGGAGCACCTGGCCCGCACGGGCTCGGCCGTGGCCGCTCGGCTGCTCGCCGACTGGGACCCGTCCCGCTTCCGGCGGGTGATGCCGCACGACTACCGGCGAGCTCTCGAGCTGGCCGCCGTCTCGGCCGGCGGCGAGGGCTTCTACACGACCGAGTCGGAGGAGGCCGCCTAATGGGCCAGCTGGGTGCCTTCAAGCAGATCGCCCGCGCCGGCCTGCGCGAGCGGCCGCCGGAGCAGCGCGTCCTCGACCACCGGGAGTTCGCGCGGCCGCTGCCCCTCGTCCAGCTCCGCGAGCAGGGAGCGCGCTGCATGGAGTGCGGCGTCCCCTTCTGCCACCACGGCTGCCCGCTCGGCAACCTGATCCCCGACTGGAACGACCTCGTCTACCGCGACCGCTTCGCCGAGGCGATCGTCGAGCTGCACCGGACGAACAACTTCCCGGAGTTCACCGGCCGGCTCTGCCCGGCCCCCTGCGAGCCGGCGTGCGTGCTCGAGATCGAGGAGGGCAACGCCGTCTCGATCAAGCAGATCGAGCTCGCGATCGTCACGCGCGCCTGGGAGGAGGGCTGGATCGTGCCGCAGCCGGCCGCCGAGCGCAGCGGCCGCAGCGTCGCCGTCGTCGGCTCCGGCCCGGCCGGGCTGGCCTGCGCGCAGCAGCTCGCCCGCGCGGGGCACGCCGTCGTCGTCTTCGAGCGGGACGAGGCGGCCGGCGGCCTGCTCCGGCTCGGCGTGCCCGACTTCAAGATCGCGAAGGACGTGATCGAGCGGCGGCTCGGCCAGCTCGAGGAGGAGGGCGTCGAGCTCCGCTGCGGCGTCGAGATCGAGGGCGCGGAGCAGCTCGACGACTTCGACGCGGTCGTGCTCGCGATCGGAGCGCGGGTTCCGCGCGACCTGCCCGTGCCGGGCCGCGAGCTGCCGGGCGTCCACTTCGCCATGGAGTACCTCTCCGGACGCAACCGCGACGTCGCGGGAACCGCCGAGCCGGAGATCACGGCGCGCGCCAAGCACGTCGTCGTGGTCGGCGGCGGCGACACGGGCGCCGACTGCGTCGCGAGCGCGCACCGCGAGGACGCCGCGTCGGTGACGCAGATCGAGCTGCTCGGCGAGCCGCCCGCGCGAAGATCCGACGAGCTGACGCCGTGGCCGCTCTGGCCGGTGAAGTACCGCCGCTCGTACGCGATCGCCGAGGGCGGCGAGCAGCGGTTCGCGCTCTCCACCACCGGCTTCTCGGGCGCCGGACGCGTCGAGCGCATCCATTGGGTCGGGAACTCCGGCGCGCCGCCGTTCGACGCGATCCCCGGCAGCCGGGAGGAGCACGCCGCCGATCTCGTCCTGCTCGCGCTGGGCTTCCTCGGCCCGGAGCCTCCGCTCGTCGATGCGCTCGAGCTGGAGCGGGACGCCCGCGGCAACATCGCCGCGGCCGGCTACGAGACCTCCAGGCCGGGGGTGTTCGCGGCCGGCGACGCGCGGCGCGGGCAGTCGCTCGTCGTCTGGGCGATCGAGGAGGGGCGCCGCTGCGCCGCCGCCGTCGACGCGCGCCTCGCGCAGAGCGCCGGCCCGAGACCGTCCGGTCTCGCCAGGGGCCAGAGATAGGGACCCTCCCCGCCTCGCCCGCGACCAGTGGTAGGCTCGCCGCGTGAAGGGATCGAGAGCGCGCCGCCCACTGCACCTGCTCGCGCTGGCCGCCGCGGCGACGGCCGTGGCGACGGCGGCGGGATGCGGCGGGGGCTCGAGCACGCCGGCCGCGTCGACCACCGCCGCGACGAGCACCGCCGCGGCGCCGTGCGCGAAGTCGAACCTGACGCTGGTGAAGGCGGGTCGGCTCACGGTCGGCACCGACAACCCGGCCTATCCGCCGTGGTACGCCGGCGGCACGAAGAGCTCCTTCTGGAAGATCAACGACCCGTCGAACGGCAAGGGCTTCGAGTCGGCGGTCGCGTACGCGGTCGCGAAGCAGCTCGGCTTCAGCCACTCCGAGGTGCACTGGACGTACGTGCCCTTCAACCGCTCCTTCGCCCCGGGCAAGAAGTCGTTCGACTTCGACATCAACCAGATCTCGTACACCCCGGCGCGCGCGAAGGTCGTCACCTTCAGCAAGTCGTACTACGACGTCAACCAGGCCATCGTCGTGCTCAAGGGAACGCCGATCGCGTCCGTGCACACGATCGCGGGCCTGCGGTCGTTCAAGCTCGGTGCGCAGGTCGGGACGACGAGCTACTCCTTCATCACCCAGACGATCAAGCCCACGACGCAACCGGCGGTGTACCAGCAGAACGCGGCCGCGGTGCAGGCGCTGAAGAACAAGCAGATCGCCGGCCTCGTCGTCGACCTCCCGACCTCGTTCTACGTCACGGCCGTCCAGGTGCCGAACTCGGAGGTGCTCGGCCAGTTCACGTCGGGCGGCGGCGCCGGCTACTTCGGCATGGTCTTCGCGAAGGGCAACCCGCTCGCCGCGTGCGTCGACCAGGCGCTCGCGAAGCTCCGCGCGAACGGGACGCTGCAGCAGATCCAGCAGAAGTGGCTAGCGAAGGCGACCGGCGCGCCGGTGCTGAAGTAGACGAGCCGAGGCGCTCGCGCATCCTCGGCGTGCTGGGCTCGGGCGGCGACGGCCGCCGGAGCGTCGCGGTCGCGCTCCTCTCGACGATCGTCTTCCTCGTCGTCGCGGGCGTGGTCATCAGCCACGCGCCCGGCTGGCAGGTGGTCCACCGGACGTTCTTCTCCTGGACGTACTTCAAGTCGACGTTCCCGGAGATCGCGAGCGCCTTCCTCCTCAACTGCAAGATCTTCTCGATCTCGGAGTGCTTCATCCTCACGTTCGCGCTCCTGCTCGCCGTGCTGCGGAGCCTCCCGGGGCCGGTCTTCTTCCCGCTGCGGGCCCTCGCGATCGTGTACGCGGACTTCTTCCGCGGCGTACCGACGATCCTCGTGATCGCGATCCTCGGCTTCGGCGCGCCCGGGCTCGAGCTCACGGGCGTTCCGACCTCGGTGGTGTTCTGGGGGATCGTCTCGCTCGTGCTCGTCTACAGCGCGTACGTCTCCGAGGTCTACCGGGCGGGCATCGAGTCGGTGCACCCGAGCCAGGAGGCGGCCGCGCGCTCGCTCGGGCTCACGCGGGGCCAGACGCTGCGGAAGGTGATCCTCCCCCAGGCCGTCCGGCGCGTGATCCCGCCGCTGCTGAACGACTTCATCGGCCTGCAGAAGGACACGGCGCTCGTCGGCACGCTCGGCGCGATCGAGGCGTTCAACCAGGCCTCGATCGACACGAACGCGACGTTCAACTACACGGCCTATCTCGCGGCGGCGCTCCTCTTCGTCGCGATCACGATCCCGCTCGCGCGCTTCACCGACTGGATGATCGCGCGCGACCGCCGCCGGCGCCAGGCCCAGGGAGTGTTCGCGTGAGCACCGCGGCGGCGCTCGAGATCGAGGGGCTGCGCAAGTCGTTCGGGCAGAACCTCGTCCTCGACGGGATCGACCTCTCCGTCGGCGAGCACGAGGTGATCTGCCTGATCGGCGCCTCGGGCTCGGGGAAGTCGACGCTGCTGCGCTGCCTCAACCTGCTGGAGCCGGTCGACGCGGGCCGGATCGTGGTCGCGGGGGAGGAGATCACGCGGCGCGGCGTCGACGTGAACCAGGTCCGCCGCCGGATCGGGATCGTCTTCCAGGCCTTCAACCTCTTCCCGCACATGAGCGTGCTCGAGAACGTCACGCTCGCGCCGAGGCTCGCGCTCCGTAAGCACCGCGGCGAGGCCGAGGCGCAGGCACGCGCGCTACTCGACCGCTTCGGCCTCTCCGACAAGGTGGAGGCGTATCCCGACCACCTCTCCGGCGGCCAGCAGCAGCGGGTCGCGATCGTGCGCGCGCTCGCCATGCAGCCGCGGCTGATGCTGCTCGACGAGGTGACGAGCGCGCTCGACCCGGAGCTCGTCGCGGAGGTGCTGGACGTGATCGGCGAGCTCGCCGCCGGCGGGATGACGATGGTGATCGCGACCCACGAGATGGGCTTCGCCCGCGACATCGCGACCCGCGTCTGCTTCCTCGACGACGGCGTCATCCTCGAGCAGGGACCGCCCGAGCAGATGTTCAACTCGCCGCGCGAGCCGCGGACGCAGCAGTTCCTGCAGCGGATCGTGAGCGCACGCCGGCTCTGAGCTCGCCTACACGATGCGCCCGTTGCGGGGCTCGAGCGGGAGGCCGGCCCGGCGCCAGGCGTTCATGCCGCCCTTGAGGTTGACGACGTCGAACCCCGCGTTCCGGAGCTGCGCGGTCGCGCTCCGCGACCGGGAGCCGCTGCGACAGACGGCGACGTAGGCGCGGTCCTCCCTCAGCTCGTGCCGGCGCTTCGCGAGCGTCGAGAGCGGGATGTTCTTCGAGCCCGGCGCGTGCCCGGCCTTCCACTCGTACCGCTCGCGCACGTCGAGCAGGAACGTCTCGCGCCGCGACGTCGTCTCGTGCGCGTCGCCGGCCGTGACCGAGGGCGGGAACAGGGACGAGAGGAAGCCCATCACGCCGCCTCCGTCGCGGCTTCGAGCGGCAGCCCCTGCGCATGCCACGCGACGAGCCCGCCGGCGAGGTTGACGACGTCGTAGCCGCGGTCGCGGAGGGCGTGGATGACGGAGCCGCTGCGCGCGCCGCTGCGGCACACCGCCACGATCGGGCGTCCGGCCGGCAGCTCGTGCAGGCGCGCTCCGAGCTGGCCCAGCGGGATGTGCAGCGCACCGGCGATCCGGGCCGCGCGCCACTCGTCCGGCTCGCGGACGTCGAGCGCGACGGCCTCGCCGCCGTCCAGCAGCGCGTGCGCCTCGCGCGGGTCTATCTCGTGGGTCACGATCTCTCGTCCTCCTCGATGAGGTCGACGTCATGGTCTACGAGGTCGGCCACGCCCCCGTCGGCGACGTGGACGACCCGGGAGATGCCGGCTCGCCGCAGCACCGAGGCGGCGAGCGCCGAGCGGTTGCCGGCGGAGCAGGCGACGGCGACGGGCGTGCCGTTCACCGAGTCGCGCAGCTGCTCGAGCGGGCGGTCGCGGAGCTGCTGGTACGGGATGCCGATCGAGCCGGGGACGTGGCCCGCCGCCCACTCGTCCGGGTCGCGGACGTCGAGCAGCAGCACCTCGCGCCGCCGCAGCCGCTCGGCGAGCTCGGCGACGGGCACGGACTCGACCGTGTCGAGCGGCAGACCCGCGTCCCGCCACGCGTCGATGCCGCCGGCGAGGATGCCGAGCACGTGCCGGAAGCCGACCGCCTCGAGCCGCCGCGCCATCCGCAGCGCGTCCTCGTCGCTCGCAGCGGCGACGACCACCGGCTCCTCCGGGTCGGTCGCTGCCGCGGCGCGGCTCCCGACGGCGGCGCGCACCATCGTCGCGCTCACCGACCCGGGCACGTGCGCCGCCGCCCACGCCACGGGGTCGCGTCCGTCCACGAGCACGACGCCGTCGCGGACGAGCTCCTGCACGCGCTCCGGCGGGAACGACTCGAGCTCCGCCGCCTCGGTCAGCAGCGGCCCGCTGTTCAGCGCGACGATGCGCCGGAAGTTCGGCGGCTGGGGCTTCAGGCTGCGCGTCAGCCGCTCCACGAGCTCCTCCTCGCCGGCCGTCCCGAGCAGCGGGTTGAAGCGCCGCTCGAAGCCGATCGTGGAGCCGGGCGCCTCGCTCATCGAGGCGCTGCCGCAGAGCGAGCCGCCAAGGTGGCCCGGCAGCACCTGCACGTGGTCGGGCAGCTCGAGCAGCCGCCGGAGCGAGGCGTACAGCCCGCGCGCGCCGTCCTCCGCGTCCACCGCGAGATCGGGTCGCGCCACGTCGCCGACGAAGAGCGAGTCGCCGGTCAGCGCGGCCCACGGCTCGTCGCCGCGCCCCGCGTCGTAGACGACGTACGCGGTGTGCTCGGGCCGGTGCCCGGGCGTCGCGAGCGCGACGATCCGCACCGAGCCGAACGCGATCTCGTCGCCGTCCGCGAGCACTTCGTGCTCGTAGGCGAGGCCGGGCGTGGGTGAGACGTGGATCGTCGCGCCGGTGGCGGCGGCGAGCCGGCCGCGGCCGGAGACGTGGTCGGCATGGTTGTGGGTCTCGAGCACGTGCCGGATCTCGAAGCCGTTCTCCGCGGCGAGCGCGAGGTACTCCTCGATCTCCCACTTCGGGTCGACGACGGCGCCGACGCCGTCGTCCGCGATCACGTACGAGGCGCAGCCGAGGTCGTGGTGGAGCACCTGCCGGAAGAACATCTACGCCGCCTCCCAGACCTTGCGGACGGCGCGCCCGACCTTCGCCCCGATCTCCGCCGCGACCGGGTCGAGCGCCGGGTTGCCGACGAGCCCGAGCATGGCGACGGGGTCGACCGCGGAGACGTGCGTCGTGCCGTCGCGCTCGTACACGACGACGTTGCAGGGGAGGAGCGTGCCGAGCTCGGGCTCGAGGCCGAGCGCCTGGTGGGCGTACGGCGGGTTGCACGCGCCGAGGATCAGGTACGGCTCGACGTCCTCGCCGAGCTTCTCCTTCAGCGTCGCCTCGACGTCGATCTCGGTCAGGACGCCGAAGCCCTCCTCCTGCAGCGTCTCGCGCACGCGCGCGACCGCCTCGGCGAAGGGAAGCGTGGTGGTGCCGGCCAGCGTGTAGCCGGTGTCGGTCCTAGAGCTCACGGTCGCATCCTTTCCTACTTGACCAACGAGTGAAACACAGGCTAGCATGTCTGCCGATGGCTGTGCCCCCTCAACTCCTCGAGCAGGCAGCGGAGCGGTTCCGCCTGCTCTCCGACCCGACGCGGCTGCGGCTCCTGAACGAGCTCGACCTGCACGACGAGCTGCCCGTGGGCGCGCTCGCGGAGCACACCGGCGTCGGCCTCTCGAACACCTCGAAGCATCTGCACCAGCTCGAGCGCAACGGCATCGTCGCGAAGCGGCGCGACGGGACGACGATCTTCTACCGGATCGGCGACCCGAGCTTCGCCGAGCTCTGCGATCTCGTCTGCGCCGGCCTGCGGCGCCACTACGCGGACCTCGCGGCGCAGTAGCGTCCCGCTCAGCGCGCGGGATCGGCCGCTCGGCCGAGCTCACCAGGGGCCGTACGCGGTCTCGTTGGCCTCGCGAAGCGCGGTGACGTAGCCGCTGCGCTCGTAGCCCGCCGCGTCGGCGTCTGCGGGGACGGCGAGGAGGCCGCGCGCCTCGTCGACGGTGGCGAAGCCCTTGCGGGCGAGCCAGGCGGAGAGGCCGTCGAGGAGCACCGAGGCGTGCTCGGGGCCGTGCCGGAGCAGCGCGGAGGCGGTCATGACGACGTCGGCGCCGGCGAGCAGGTACTTGGCGACGTCGGCGGCGGTCTCCACGCCCGAGGTGGCGGCCAGCGAGGCGCGCACGCGGCCGCGCAGCAACGCGATCCAGGTGCGGGGCAGGCGTGCGTCGGCCGGGCCCGAGAGGGTCACCTCGGGCACGGCGGCGAGCGCTTCGGTGTCGATGTTCGGCTGGAAGAAGCGGTTGAAGAGGACGAGCGCGTCCGCCCCGGCCTCGTCGAGGCGGAGCGCGACCTCGCCGGTCGAGCTGAAGTACGGGTTGAGCTTGACCGCGACCGGGACGGTCACGGCCTGCTTGACGCGCTGGAGGACCTCGAGGTGGCGCTGCTCGACGTCCCGGCCGGTCAGCGACGGGTCGCCCGGCAAGTAGTAGAGGTTGAGCTCGATCGCGGCCGCGCCGGCCTCCTCCATCGCGCGGGAGTAGCCGGTCCAGCCGCCGGGGCTGACGCCGTTGAGGCTGCCGATCAAGGGCACGTCGACCGTGCCCGCAGCACGCTCGAGCAGGTCGAGGTAGCGCCTCGGCCCGGCGGTGTCCTCGGCTACGGCGGGGAAGTAGGAGAGGGACTCGGCGAAGCTCTCGCTGCCCGCCTCGACGAGCTGTACGTGCTCCAGCTCCGCACGGTCGAGCTCCTCCTCGAAGAGCGAGTAGAGGACGACGGCCCCGACTCCGGAGGCGGCGAGGCGTCTGATCCCGTCGGCCGTGCGTGAGAGAGGGGACGCGCTCGCGACGAGCGGGTTGCGCAGGGTCAGGCCCATGTAAGCGGTCGAGAGATCCATCAGCGCTCCGTCCTGGCGTCCGCCGGAGCGAACGCCTGCGCTCCGCGGGTGGCCATCTCCTCGTAGAGGGCCCACTGCCGCTCGACCGCCTCCCTGGCGAGGTGCTGCAGGCGCTCCGCCTCCGGCGGGTCGCTGACGGCGAGCGCCCGGTAGCGCAACTCGCGGTCGGTGTACTCGCCGAGCGAGATCCGCGGCCGGGGCGAGTCGAGCAGGAAGGGGTTGCCGCCTGCCCGGCGGACGAGCGGGTCGTAGCGGATCAGCGGCCAGTAGCCGCTGGCGGCCGCCCGGTACTGCTGGTCCAGCCCGTTGCGCATCTCGATCCCGTGGGCGATGCAGTGACTGTAGGCGAGCACGAGCGACGGCCCCTGGTACGTCTCCGCCTCGCGGAGCGCGGTCAGGGTCTGCTGCGGATCGGCGCCCATCGCCACCCGGGCGACGTAGACGTCGCCGTACGCGATCGCCTGCAGGGCGAGGTCCTTCTTGGGGACGGTCTTGCCGCCCGCGGCGAACTTGGCGACCGCGGCGAGCGGCGTGGCCTTGGACATCTGGCCGCCGGTGTTCGAGTAGACCTCGGTGTCGAGCACGAGCACGTTGACGTCGCGGCCGCTGGCGAGGACGTGGTCGAGCCCGGACGAGCCGATGTCGTAGGCCCAGCCGTCGCCGCCGACGATCCAGACGCTGCGGCGCACCAGATGGTCGAGCACGCTGAGCAGGTCCGCGACCACCGGTCCGTCCAGTACCTCGAGGCGGCGGCGCAGCTCGGCGACCCGCTCGCGCTGGGCGCGCAGCTCGGACTCGCGCCCCTGCGGCGCCTGGAGCGTCTCGTCGACGAGCTCGGAGCCGAGCTCCTCGCGCAGCTCGGCGAGGAGGCGGCGCGCGATCTCGGTGTGCCGGTCGGCGGCGAGCCGGAAGCCGAGACCGAACTCCGCGTTGTCCTCGAAGAGGGAGTTCGACCAGGCCGGCCCCCGCCCGTCGCGGCCGACCGTCCACGGGGTGGTGGGCAGGTTGCCGCCGTAGATCGAGGAGCAGCCGGTCGCGTTGGCGACGAGCAGCCGGTCGCCGAACAGCTGCGAGATCAGCTTGAGGTAGGGCGTCTCGCCGCAACCGGCGCAGGCGCCCGAGAACTCGAACAGCGGCTCGAGGAACTGGGTGCCGCGCACCGTGCCGAAGTCGACCCTCGTCCGGTCGTTCACGGGCAGCGTCTCGAAGAAGGCGATGCTCTCGCGCTCGGCGGCGACGAGCGGCTCGAGGGGGGCGAGGTTGATCGCCTTCCGCGTCGGGTCGCCGGTCGCCACGACCGGGCAGGCCTGGACGCAGAGCTCGCAGCCGGTGCAGTCCTCCACGAAGACCTGCAGCGTGTAGCGGGTGTCGGGCAGGCCGACCGCGTCCAGCGGCGCCGAGCGGAAGCCCTGGGGCGCGCCGTCCAGGTGCGACTCGTCGTAGTAGCGGGAGCGGATGACGCTGTGCGGGCAGACGAAGCTGCAGTTGCCGCACTGGATGCAGAGGTCCGGCTCCCAGACCGCGACGAGCTCGGAGACCCTGCGCTTCTCGTAGCGGGTGGTGCCGCTCGGGTAGGTGCCGTCGGCGGGCAGCGCGCTCACGGGCAGCTCGTCGCCGCGGCCGGCCATCATCATCGCCGTCACGGTGCGCACGAACTCGGGCGCGTCCTCGGGCACGACCGGAGGCGGCTCGCGCTCGGCGCTCGCCCGCTCGGGAACGGCGACGTGGTGCAGCTCCTCGAGAGCGCGATCGACCGCGGCCTGGTTGCGCGCCACCCCCTGGGCGCCGCGGCGCCCGTACGTCTTCTCGATCGCCGTCTTGATCCGCTCGATCGCCTGCTCCCGCGGCAGCACGCCGGAGACGGCGAAGAAGCACGTCTGCAGCACGGTGTTGACGCGGCCGGCGAGACCGACCTCGCGGGCGATCCGGCTCGCGTCGATCGTGTACAGGTCGAGGTGCTTGGCGAGGATCTGCTCCTGCACGGGACGCGAGAGGGCGTCCCAGACCTCCTCGGGCGGATGGGGGGCGTTGAGCAGCAGCGTCGCGCCGGGAGCGGCCCGGTCGAGCGCGTCGACGCGGTCGAGCAGCCCGAAGTGGTGGCAGCCGACGAAGCTCGCCTGCCGCAGCAGGTAGGGCGCCCGGATCGGCGCCGGCCCGAAGCGCAGGTGCGACACCGTCTGCGAGCCCGACTTCTTCGAGTCGTAGACGAAGTAGCCCTGCGCGTGCAGCCCCGCCTCGGCGCCGAGGATCTTGATCGTGTTCTTGTTCGCGCCGACGGTGCCGTCGGCGCCGAGCCCGTAGAAGAGCGCGCGCACCGTTCCGGCCGGCTCGATGTCGAGCGTGGCGTCGTAGTCGAGGCTCGTGCCCGAGACGTCGTCGTCGATGCCCACGGTGAACCGGCGCCGGGGCCGCTCCCGCCCGAGCTCGTCGAGCACGCCGGCGACCATGCCGGGCGTGAACTCCTTCGAGGAGAGGCCGTAGCGGCCGCCGATCGTGAGCGGCAGCGAGGCCCGCTCCCCGGCCGTGTACGCCTCGGTCAGGGCCGCGAGCGTGTCGAGCAGGAGCGGCTCGCCGGGCGAGCCCGGCTCCTTCGTCCGGTCGAGCACGGCGATCCGGGTGACGCTCGCGGGCAGCGCCGCGAGCAGCGCCTCCGCCGGGAAGGGCCGGTAGAGCCGCACCTGCACGACGCCGACCCGCTCGCCGCGCGCGTTCAGGTGGGCGACCGTCTCGCGCGCGGTCTCGGCGCCCGAGCCCATCAGGACGAGCACCCGCTCGGCCTCCGGGTGGCCGCTGTACTCGACGATCCGGTAGCGGCGCCCGCAGCGCTCCGCGAGCTGCGCCAGCACCTCCTCGACGACCTCCGGCACGCGCGCGTAGAACGGGTTGACCGTCTCCCGGGCCTGGAAGTAGACGTCCGGGTTCTGCGAGGTGCCGCGGATGAAGGGGTGCTCCGGCGAGAGCGCGCGCTCGCGGTGCGCCCGCACGAGCTCCTCGGGCACGAGCGCGCGCAGGTCGTCGTCGGACAGCGTCTCGATCGTGTTCAGCTCGTGCGAGGTGCGGAACCCGTCGAAGAAGTGGACGAACGGCACCCGGGTGCGCAGCGTCGCCGCCTGCGCCACCGCCGCCAGGTCGTGCGCCTCCTGCACCGAGGCCGACGAGAGCAGCGCCGCGCCCGTCTGGCGAACGGCCATCACGTCGGAGTGGTCGCCGAAGATCGAGAGCGCCTGCGCCGCGAGCGACCGGGAGGCGACGTGCAGCACGGTCGGGGTCAGCTCGCCGGCGATCTTGTAGAGGTTCGGGATCATCAGCAGGAGCCCCTGGGAGGCGGTGAACGTCGTCCCCAGCGCGCCGCCCTGCAGCGCTCCGTGCAGCGCGCCCGCCGCTCCGCCCTCGCTCTGCATCTCCACCACCGCCGGCACGTTGCCCCACACGTTCGGCCGCCCCCCGCTCGCCCACTCGTCGGCGAGCTCGGCCATCGGCGAGGCCGGTGTGATCGGGAAGATGCAGCAGACCTCGTTCAGCCGGTAGGCGACCGAGACGGCCGCCTCGTTGCCGTCGACGGTCACGCGCGTCACGAGGGCTCCGGCACCATCTCGATCGCGTGCACCGGGCACTGCTCGAAGCACGCCTCGCAGCCGGTGCAGCGGTCGTAGTCGAAGCGGTAGCGATGCCCGACCCCGAGCTTGATCACCGCGTCCTCGGGACAGGCGCCCAGGCAGCCGTCGCACTCGAAGCAGTTGCCGCAGGAGAGGCAGCGCTCGGCCTCGTAGACCGCCTCCCGCTCGGAGAGGCCGCCGACCACCTCGCCGAAGTCCGCGACCCGTTCCTCGGGCGAGAGCTCCGGCTGCTCCCTGCGGGCGGCGTCGCCGAAGTACCAGAGGTTCAGCTTGTCGAAGCCCGCTTCCTCGTGCTTGGGAGGACTCGCGAACGCCGTGCCGCGGAGCCAGGCGTCGATGTGGCGCGCGGCCTTCTTGCCGTGACCGACCCCGACCGTCACCGTGCGCTCCGCGGGCACCATGTCGCCTCCCGCGAACACCCCGGGGGCGCCCGTCTGGAGGTCGCTCGAGACGCGGACGGTGCCGTCCTGCTCGAACTCCACCCCCGGCACGGCGCGCAGGAAGGCGGTGTCGGTCTCCTGGCCGAGCGCGAGGATCACCGTGTCGGCGGCGAGCGTCTCGAACCGGCCCGTCGGCTGGGGGAAGCCCGACTCGTCGAGCTCCATCACCTCCACCTGGAGCTCCGGCCCCTCGAAGGCCGTGATCGTGCGCAGCCAGTTGATCCGCACCCCCTCCCGCTCGGCGTCCTCCGCCTCCTCCGCGTGGGCGGGCATCCGCTCGCGCGTGCGCCGGTAGACGATCGTGGCGTCGGTCGCGCCCAGCCGCCGCGCGACCCGGGCGGCGTCCATCGCCGTGTTGCCGCCCCCGTAGACGGCGACGCGGCGGCCGACCACCGGACGCTCGCCCGATGCGACGCCGCGCAGGAACGAGACGGCATCGACCATCCGACCGGCATCGGCCGCCGGAATGTCCACCCGCTTCGACAGGTGCGCCCCGACCGCGACGAAGACCGCGTCGAAGCCGCCTTCCTCCCGCTCGGCGGCGAGGTCCTCCACGCGATGGTCACAGGTGATCCGCACCCCGAGCGCGGTGATCCGCTCGAGCTCGCCGGCCAGGACGTCGCGCGGCAGCCGGTAGGCCGGGATGCCGTAGCGCATCATCCCGCCCGGCTCGGAGCCCGCATCGCGAATCTCGACCTCGTGCCCGAGCCGCGCGAGGTGGTAGGCGGCCGAGAGTCCGCTCGGCCCGGCGCCGATCACGAGCACCCGCCGGCCGGTCCGCGCGGCGGGCTCGTCGTACCTCCAGCCACGCTCGAGCGCGAGATCGCCGAGGAACCGCTCCACCGAGTGGATCGAGACGGCGCCGTCGAGGTTCGTGCGGTTGCAGACGTTCTCGCACGGGTGGTAGCAGACCCGCCCGTGGATCGCGGGCAGGGGGTTGTCGGCCACGAGCTGCCGCCACCCCTCCTCGTGCCGGCCGGCCTTCACGTGCGCGAGCCAGGCCTGGATGTTCTCGCCCGCCGGACATCCCGCGTTGCACGGCGGCAGCAGGTCGACGTAGACCGGGCGACTGGACCGCACCGGCCCGGCCCGCGGATGGCCGTGCAGGAGGTCGGGCACACGCGCGACGTCCCTCACCGAGCCGCTCATACCCGCGGATCCCCCGTGCCAGACATCGTCCTCCTCCGCACTCTCCTCACGACCAGCTTGCGACCAAACGCGCCGTGAACACGTCCCTGCAACCGTATCCGGCCGCCGGAGAGCGCCGCCTCCAGGAAAACCCGAACCGGGCGGCAGGGAGGCTGCGGACGCCCGGGAGACCGCACCCCGCCGCTTCCCGCCGCGCGACTGGAATACTTGCGGCATCAACGATGTCGTGAGGTGAAGCGATGCCCTACCCCAAGAAGATCGGGTTTCTCTCGTTCGGCGCCTGGCATCCGAGCGGCGGGCTGACGCGCGACGGCGGCGCTGCGCTGCACCAGACGGTGGAGCTCGCGGTCGCCGCGGAGCAGATCGGGATCGACGGGGCGTTCGTCCGCGTCCACCACTTCGGCCGCCAGCTCTCCTCGCCGTTCCCGCTCCTCGCCGCGATCGGCGTCGAGACGAGCCGGATCGAGATCGGCACCGGCGTGATCGACATGCGCTACGAGAACCCGCTCTACATGGCCGAGACCGCGGCGGCGGCGGATCTGCTCGCGGGCGGCCGGCTGCAGCTCGGCGTCAGCCGCGGCTCGCCCGAGCCCGCCTGGCACGGCGCCGAGGCGTTCGGCTACTCGGTCGACCACGACGAGGCGCGCGAGAAGACCGCCCGCTTCCGGGCGGCGATCGCCGGCGCCGGCGTCGTCCCCGCCGACCAGGGCGGGCGGCCGGGGGAGATGCTGCTCGCCGTCCAGCCGCAGTCGCCCGGTCTCGGCGACCGGATCTGGTGGGGCTCGGGGTCGCGCGAGACGGCCGCGTGGGCCGGCCGGCAGGGCATGAACCTCATGAGCTCGACCCTCCTCCTCGAGGACACGCAGGTGCCCTTCGACCGGCTCCAGACCGAGCAGATCGAGCTCTTCCGCCGGGCCTGGGCGGAGGCCGGCCACGCCCGGGAGCCCCGGGTCTCCGTCAGCCGCAGCGTCATCCCGATCACCTCCGACCTCGACCGGCGACTCTTCGGCGGCGACGCGAACGAGGACCAGGTCGGCTGGCTCGACGGCGCCGTCAGCCGCTTCGGCCGCACCTACACCGGCGAGCCCGACCGGATCGCCGACGAGCTCGCCCGGGACGTGGCCGTCCAGGCGGCCGACACGCTCCTCCTCACCGTGCCCAGCCAACTCGGCGTCGAGTACAACGCGGCGATGCTCGAGACGATCGCCCGCGAGATCGCCCCCGCGATCGGCTGGAGCCCGCAGACGCCGCGCGAGCCCGTCGGCGGCGGCGACACCTGACCGGCCGACCGGCACGCTCCGACGACCGCCCGAGAGCCGTCGGCCGGCGCAGGCGAGACGCCGATCAGCGCCGTGGCTCCCGCGATCGCCGCCGCGCTCCGGGCGGAGAGCGGAACGAGACTGTGCTCGCTTCCGCTCGCCGCCTGACCCCGGCGCGGCGTTCGCTAGACCCCCACGAGCACCGGCTCGCCGGACGCCGCCTGCTGCTCGATGCGTGCGACGTGCCGCTTGCGGAGCAGGGCGACCAGCACCGCGAGCGCGCCGAGCATCACGGCCGCGCCCGCGCCGAAGGCCCAGTGGAAGCCGACGACGAGCGCGTGCGCCTGCGAGCCGCCGGCGGCGGACGTCCTGCTCGCCGCGAGCGTCGAGAGCACCGCGAGGCCGAGCGCGCCGCCGATCTGCTGCGAGGTGTTGAACAGGCCCGAGGCGAGTCCCTGGTCCTCGTCGGCGAGCCCGGTCGTCGCGATCAGCGTGAGCGGCATGAACACGGCGCCCATGCCGAGCGACGAGAGCAGGATCGACGGGAGGACGTCGCCGGCGTAGGAGCCGTGCGTCGGCAGCGTCGTGAGGTAGAGCAGCCCGGCGATGCTGAGCAGCATCCCGGCCGCCGCCACGGGGCGGACGCCGATCCGCGGCGCGAACTGCGAGGCGATGCCGGCGGAGATCATCACGCCCGCGGTGAACGGGAGGAAGGCGAGCCCGGCCTGCAAGGGGCTGTAGCCGAGCACGCGCTGGATGTAGAGCGTGTTGAAGAAGAACATCGCGAACATCCCCGACATGGCGAGGAACATCGCGAGGTTCGCCGTGAGCAGCGAGCGGATGCGGAAGATCGAGAGCCGCACGAGCGGCGCCTTCGCCCGCAGCTCGATCGCGACGAACGCCGCGAGCAGGACGAGGGCGAGCGCGAAGAAGCCGACGGTCTTCGTCGAGCCCCAGCCGGCCGACTCGGCGTCGACGATCGCGTAGACGAGCGCCATCAGGCCGCCGGTGACGGTCGTCGCGCCGGCGAGGTCGTAGCTGCGGTGGCCGAGCTCGTCGCGCGACTCGGGGACGATCCGGAGCGAGAGCAGGAAGGCCGCGATCCCGACGGGGACGTTGACGAAGAAGATCCAGGGCCACGAGAAGTACTCGGTGAGCACGCCGCCGAGGATGAGACCGACGGCCGAGCCGCCGATCGCGATGGCCGCCCAGACGCCGAGCGCGCGGGCGCGCTCCCTGCCCTCCTCGAAGGTCGTCGAGATGATCGAGAGCGCGGCCGGCGAGATCAGCGCGGCGCCGAGCCCCTGCACGGAGCGCGCGGCGACGAGCATGCCCTCGCTCGAGGCGAGCCCGTCGACGAGCGAGGCCCCCGTGAACACGACGAGGCCCAGGAGGAAGAGCCGCTTGCGCCCGAGCAGGTCGCCGGCCCTCCCGCCGAGCAGCAGGAAGCCGCCGAAGACGAGCGTGTACCCGTTCACGATCCACTGCAGGCTGCCCTCGGAGAGATGCAGGTCCTGCTGGATCGACGGCAGCGCGACGTTCACGATCGTCGCATCGAGGACGACCATGAACTGCGCGAAGCAGATCAGGACGAGGACGATCCAGCGGTTGGTGGCGTGTTCGGACATGCTCCGGCTCCTATCGCTTCATACGTGGCAACTTTGCATCGAGTGCAGGCAGGCAGTCTAGCCACGAGTCTGCACCCAATGCAAATTTGCGCGCTATGCAGATAAAAGCGCTAGACTGCGGCCATGAGCACCGCGCACGCCGGGCATCGCGAGCGGAAGAAGCAGCAGACGCGCGAGGCGATCGCGGGAGCCGCCTTGAAGCTCTTCGCCCGCCGAGGCTACGAGGAGACGACGCTGGCCGAGATCGCCGAGGCGGCCGGTGTCTCCACCCGGACGCTCTTCGCCTACTTCCCGTGCAAGGAGGACATGCTCTTCTGCAATCTCGAGGGGGTCCGCGACGCGCTCGCCCAGGCACTCGGAGAACGGCCAGCGGGCCAGGACGCCCTCGGCACCCTGCGCGACTTCATCCTCTCCGCCGCGCACGAGAAGACGAAGCTCGACGACGACCTCGCCCAGCTCGTCGCGGCCGACGAGACGCTCCGCAGCCACAAGCGCGCCCGGATCTCCCAGCTGCAGGAGCTCCTCGCGGCCGCGATCGCCGACGACCTCGACGCGGGACCGGGCGACCTGCGGCCACAGGTCGCCGCCGCCTCCCTGACCGCGGCGCTCGAGGTCCTCGAGCTCCACGACGACCGCTCCCGGTTGCTCACACCCGAGGAGCTCGCCGGGCGATCGACCCGATCATCGACTTCGTCCGCGCCGGCCTGCAGGCGCTGCCCGCACCGGCGGCAGCGACGCGCTGAGCTTCGCCGGCGGCCGGGGCGCTCGGCCCCCGTCCGGGTAGCGTGCGGTCATGGAGTACACGACCCTCGGCCGGACGGGCCTGCGCGTCTCGCGGATCTGCCTCGGGATGATGAGCTACGGCCGCAGCGACGAGCGGCCCTGGGCGCTGGACGAGCAGGCAGCCGAGCCGATCGTGCGCCGGGCGGTCGAGAGCGGCGTCATCTTCTTCGACACCGCGGACGTCTACAACGGCGGCGAGAGCGAGGCGATCACCGGACGCCTGCTGAAGCGGCTGTTCGGCACCCGCGAGGAGTACGTCGTCGCGACGAAGGTGCACGGCCGGACGATGCCCGGGGTGAACGGTCGCGGCCTCTCGCGCAAGCACATCCTCGCCTCGATCGACGCGTCGCTGCAGCGGCTCGGCCTCGACTACGTCGACCTCTACCAGATCCACCGCTGGGACCCGCACACCCCGATCGAGGAGACGATGGAGGCGCTGCACGACGTCGTCCGCACCGGCAAGGCGCGGTACATCGGTGCGAGCAGCATGTATGCCTGGCAGTTCGCGAAGGCGCAGGCCGTCGCAGCCACGCGCTTCGTCTCCATGCAGAACCACTACAACCTCGTCTACCGCGAGGAGGAGCGGGAGATGATCCCGCTGTGCATCGACCAGGGAGTCGCCGTGCTGCCCTGGAGCCCGCTCGCCCGCGGCCTGCTCGCGGGCAACCGCACGCGCGAGGGCGAGCGCCTGACGCCGCGTGCCCGCACCGACACCCTCGGCGACAGCCTCTACGAGCCGGAGCTCGACTTCGCCGTCGTCGACCGCGCCGCCGAGGTCGCCGCCGCCCGCGGAGTGCCGCCGGCCCGGATCGCCCTGGCCTGGGTCCTGGCCGCTCCCGGCGTGACCGCGCCGATCGTGGGCGCCACGAAGGTCGAGCACCTCGACGACGCGATCGCCGCCGAGCAGCTCACGCTCCGGCCCGAGGAGATCGCGGCGCTCGAGGAGCCGTACGTCCCTCACCCGATCGCCGGCCACTCGTGACCGGCCGACGCGCGCCCGGAGCGCTCAGCGCGGCCGCACGACCCAGGACGCGAGCCGCACGAGCCGGCGACGGGTACCGGGCACGCGGAAGAGCACGACCAGCGCGACGAACGCGGTCGGCCCCGCGACGAGGCCGGCCCACCAGTCGACGAGCTTCGCGAACCCGAACCCGAACTCGAGCGAGACGGCGAGCAGGATCGCGAGCACCGCGAGGCTCTCCTCGTCGAGAAGCTCCTCGGTCCGGCTCCGGTCGACGTCGGCCACGGTCACGCCGGCTGCAGCGTCCCAGCGAAGACCTGCCACGCGAGCAGCGACTTGGCGATCAGGCTGAGGAGCATGTAGACGCGCTCGCCGTAGAGGTAGTCGCGCCAGCGGCCGACGCGCCGGTACTGCAGCAGCATGTTGACCGCGAACACGTTGAAGAAGACGAACAGCGACGCGAAGATCCCGTAGACGAACCCGGGCGCGTTGCCGCCGCCCGCGAGATAGACGGCGACCGCGATCCACGGCACGGCGCCCGCGAAGCAGCCGAACCAGTACGCCGTCCAGTTCGTCCGCTCGGTCGTCTGGTTGTGCAGCTCCATCAGCCAGCCGAAGAGGATCATCGTCGCGTTGAGGGCGAAGATCAGGATCAGGCTCGCGACGTCGTAGATGCCGACGAGCAGCGCGATCACGACCATCATCAGCGACGAGGAGAGCGAGTACTCGATCCAGCGGGCGGGGTTGATCCCGCGCGAGACGTTCCGCTCGTACCAGTCGTGCAGCCACGGCGAGGCGAGCAGCGCGTGCGCGAGCGCCGAGAGCAGGAGGAAGGCGGCGACGAGCGGCCCGATCCGCAGCCGGACGAGCTCGTCCGGCACCGCGACGAGCTTGTTCGTGGCCGTGTCCATCTGCAGGAACGAGCCCGTGACCGGCAGCGAGAACGAGCTCGCGATCGCGAGGATGACGACGGCCTGGACGAGGTGGAGCAGGCTCAGCGAGGCGTTCCAGCGGCGCAGCCCGGACAGCTTCGCGCGGCGCGTGGCCGACGTCGTCCCCTCATACGTGCTCTCGGCGGACATCGCACCTCACTCTAGGGTGTTCGCACCACCTTGTCAAGCTTTTGTCGAATGTATGTATAGTGATTGCATGAGCACCGGCACCGGAGCGCTTCGGATCGGCGAGTTCGCCCGCCGCGTCGGCGTCAGCCCCGAGCTCCTGCGCGCGTGGGAGCGCCGCTACGGGCTGCTGCAGCCGATCCGCTCCAACGGCGGCTTCCGCCTCTACACGAGCGAGGACGCCGAGCGCGTCGGACAGATGAAGCGCGCGCTGGACGAGGGCCTCTCGGCCGCGGAGGCGGCCCGCCGCGTCCTCGCGCAGGCCCCGCCGGCCGAGGGGGTCTTCGACGACGCACGCGGGCGCCTCGTCGCCGCCGCACACGCGTACGACGAGGCGGCGGTGCATGCGGTGATCGACCGGGCACTGGCCGGCTTCTCGCTGGAGACCGTCCTGCGGGAGCTGATCCTCCCGGTGCTGCGGCAGATCGGCGACGAGTGGGAGCGCGGCCGGCTCGAGGTCGGCCAGGAGCACTTCGCCAGCAACCTCGTCCGCGGGCGGCTGCTCGGCCTGGCGCGCGCCTGGGGACGCGGCGGCGGACCGCTCGCGCTCCTCGCCTGCGCCCCCGGCGAGCGCCACGACATCGGCCTGATCGCCTTCGGGCTCGTGCTCCGCTCGCACGGCTGGCGGATCCTCTTCCTCGGCGCGGACACGCCGCTGTCCACGCTCGCCCGGGTTGCCGACGAGACCGAGCCGCGGCTCGTCGTCGTCACGAGCATGGACGGCGCGCTGCTCGAGGCCGCCGGCGCCGGGCTGCGCCGGCTCGGGCGCTCGAAGCCGCTCGTCCTCTCGGGCGCAGGCGCAGCCGAGGAGCTCTGCGCCCGGCTGCACGTCGACCGCCTCGACGGCGACCTCGTCGCCGCCGCGGAAACCGTCGCAGGAAGGCCGTAGGGAGCGCGCGTGCAGGCGATCGCCCTCTCCTTCCTCATCGCGCTCGCCGTGAACGGCGCCTTCTTCGCCGTGGCCGCGGCGCGCCGGACGGACGTCGTCACCGACCTCTCCTACAGCCTGACGTTCGCCCTGCTCGCGGTCGTGCTCCTCTTCACGGGCGCACGAGAGCCGGTTCAGCTCGTCGCCTCGCTGCTCGTCCTGCTCTGGGCGGTGCGGCTCGGCGCCTACCTCTTCCGGCGCATCCTGCGCATGAAGGTCGACCACCGCTTCGACGAGCTGCGGGACCGGCCGCTGCGCTTCGCCCGCTTCTGGCTGCTGCAGGCGATCGCCGTCGCCGTGATCATGCTCCCGGTCTCCTACCTCCTCGACCGGGAACACGCGTCCGGCTTCGGGGCCTGGACGATCGCCGGCGCCGGCGTCTGGCTCGCCGGGCTCCTGATCGAGACGGTCGCCGACGCGCAGAAGTCGTCCTTCCGGGCCCGGGACGAGAACCGCGGGCGCTTCATCGCGAGCGGCCTCTGGCGCTACTCGCGCCACCCCAACTACTTCGGCGAGATCCTCGTGTGGTGGGGCCTGTTCGTCTACGCAGCCCCGTTCCTGGACGGCGCCGCCTTCGCGGTCGTGGCCGGCCCCGTGTTCATCACGGTGCTCCTCCTGTTCGTGAGCGGGATCCCGCCGCTCGAGCGCAGCGCGGACGAGAAGTACGGCCACGATCCCGCCTACCGGGAGTACAAGCGCCGGACGAGCATCCTCGTCCCGCTCCCGCCTCGCGGGTAGCCCGGCATGAGCTCGCGGCGCATCCTCCTCACCGGCGTCACCGGCTACGTGGGCGGCCGGCTCCTCTCGGCGCTGCTCGAGCGCGGCGAGGACGTTCGCTGCCTCGCCCGCCGGCCGGAGGCCGTTCCGGCGCGGCCCGGGCTCGAGGTCGTGGCGGGCGACGTGCTCGACGAGGCGGCGGTGCGGCGCGCGCTCGCCGGCACGGACGTCGCCTACTACCTGATCCACGCGATGGGCTCGACCGACGCGTTCGAGCAACTCGACCGGCGCGCCGCGGAGATCTTCGCCGCGGCGGCCCGCGAGGCCGGCGTACGGAGGATCGTCTACCTCGGCGCCCTCGGCTCGGGCCCCGGCCTCTCCGCGCATCTCGAGAGCCGCCAGGAGGTCGGCCGGGTGCTCGCGTCGACGGGTGTGGAGACGATCGAGCTCCGGGCCTCGATCGTGATCGGCTCCGGGAGCCTCTCGTTCGAGCTCGTCCGCTCGCTGACCGAGCGGCTGCCGGTGATGGTCACGCCGCGCTGGGTGCGCACGCGCGCGCAGCCGATCGCCGTCGAGGACGTGATCGCCTACCTCGTCGGCGCACTCGACCTGGACGCCCGCGGCAGCGAGGTGTTCGAGATCGGCGGAGCGGACGTCGCGACGTACGGAGAGCTGATGCGCGAGTACGCGCGCCGGCGCGGCCTGCACCGGCTGCTCGTCCCGGTGCCGGTGCTGACGCCGCACCTCTCGGGGCTCTGGCTCGGGCTCGTCACCCCGGTCTATGCGCGTGTCGGCCGCAAGCTCGTCGAGAGCCTCCCCCACGAGACGGTCGTCCACGACCCGAGCGCGCTCGAGCGGTTCCCGGTCCGGCCGCGCGGCTACCGCGAGGCGATCGCGCAGGCGCTCGCCGACGAGGAGCACGCGACGGTCGAGACGCGCTGGTCGGACGCGTTCAGCGCGGCCGGGCCGGCGAGGTGGCTGCCGGGCGCGAGCATGCACGGACGGCTCGTCGACGCCCGCACCACGACGGTGCCGGTTCCAGCCGACCGGGCCTTCGCGCCGATCCGTCGCATCGGTGGCGCCGCCGGCTGGTACCACGGCGACGCTCTCTGGCGGTTGCGGGGCTTCCTCGACCTCCTCGTGGGCGGGGTGGGGCTCCGCCGCGGGCGCCGCGATCCGGAGACGCCGGCGGTCGGCTCCGCGCTCGACTTCTGGCGCGTCGAGGCGTACGAGCCCGACCGGCTCCTGCGCCTGCGCGCGGAGATGCGACTGCCCGGCCGGGCCTGGCTGCAGTTCGAGGTCGACGGGGACGGGCGGAGCTCGCGGATCCACCAGACGGCGATCTTCGATCCCTCCGGCCTCGCGGGGCTTCTCTACTGGTACGCGCTGCTGCCGCTGCACGCCCTCGTCTTCCGGGGCATGCTCGCCGGGATCTCCCGCCGGGCCCTGCTGCCCCCGCTCGGATGACGCGGACGGGCGTCGTCCTCTTCACGCGCGACCTGCGCGTCCACGACCATCCCGCGCTCGCGGCCGCGCGGCGCGAGTGCCGCGAGGTCGTGCCGCTGTTCGTGCTCGGCGGCCGGCTGCTCGCGGTCGGCCCGAGGCGGACGGAGCTCCTGCTCGCCCGGCTCGACCGGCTCCGCGACGCGATCGGCCTCCTCGTCGTCGAGGGCGACCCGGTCGAGGAGGTCGCCCGCCTCGCACCGGACGCCGTCTACCTGAGCGAGGACGTCAGCGCCTACGCCCGCCGCCGCGAGCGCCGGCTGCGCGAGCGCTTCGAGCTGCGCACGTTCCCGGGGATCACGATCGTGCCGCCGGGGGAGCTCGTCCCGGCCGGCCAGGACCGCTACCGGGTCTTCACCCCCTACTGGCGCGCGTGGCGGGCGCGCCCGCTCCCCGCGCCGGTGCGGTCGGGGCGGCGCCTGCCGAACCCGGACGTGCCGCTCTCGGCGCTCCTCCATCTCGGACTCGCCTCCCCGGCCGAGGTCGCGCGCGGGGCCGGCGAGGAGCTCCTGCGCAAGCTGTGCTGGCGCGACTTCTTCGCCCAGCTGCTCGCCGCCGAGCCGGAGCTCGAGTGGCGCGACCTCCACCCCGGCCGCCGCACGTGGCGGGACGACCCCGGCGCGGTCGCCGCGTGGCAGGAGGGCCGGACCGGCGTCCCGTTCGTCGACGCGGCGATGCGCCAGCTGCTCGTGGAGGGGTACCTGCCGAACCGGCAGCGCCTGGTGGCCGCCTCCTACCTGACGAAGGAGCTCGGGATCGACTGGCGGATCGGCGCGGCGCACTTCATGGCGCACCTCGTCGACGGCGACGTCGCCTCCAACAGCGGCAACTGGCAGTGGGTCGCGGGCACCGGCGCCGACACGCGGCCGAACCGCCGCTTCAACCCGGAGCGGCAGGCGCGGCTCCACGACCCCGACGGCGCCTATGTCGCGCGCTGGCTGCCGGAGCGCTTCCCGAACCGGTAGTGCGAGACGAGCCACTCGCGGCCGCCGCGATAGCCCCAGAGCCCGGCGCAGGCGAGGAAGAACACGCGCCACTCGGCGACGCCGGCGCGGCCGACGAGCCGCTCGACCTCGGCCCGGTTCGCGTCGAGCCGCTCGAGCCACGCCTCGGCGGTGCACGCGTAGTGCCGGCCGGAGACCCGCCAGTGCTCCTCGAGCACGAGGTCGCGGTCGAAGCGCGGCAGCAGGTCGTCCGACGGCATCGTCCCCGCGGTGAAGAAGCGCCGCGTCATCCAGCCGTCCTCGTACGCGTAGGCGAACCGGCTGTGCGAGAAGACGTGGCAGAAGAAGCGGCCGCCGGGCTCGAGCCAGGAGGCGATCCGCGCGAGCAGCGCCTCGTAGTTGCGCATGTGCTCGAGCATCTCGACCGAGAGGATCCGGTCGAAGCGCTCGTCGAGCTCGAGCCGGTTCACGTCGGCGGTCAGCACGCGGACGTTCGGGAGCCGCAGCGACTCGATCCACTCCCGCTGCGGCCGGGAGTTGGAGACGGCGAGGATCCGCGCGCGCGGGTAGCGCTCCGCGAGCCAGCCCGTGAGCGAGCCCCAGCCGCAGCCGAGGTCGAGCAGCGTCATCCCGTCCTCCACCCCGGCCCGCTCGCACGTGAGCTCGAGCATCGCCTCCTCCGCCTCCGCGAGCGTCCCGACGCCCTCGGGCCACAGGCAGGAGCTGTACTTGAGCCGCGGCCCGAGCACGAGCCGGAAGAACTCCGGTGGCACCTCGTAGTGCTGCTCGTTCGGCTTGGCGACCTGCTCGGCGATCGGCGAGGAGCGCAGCCGCTCGACGAACGCCTCCTGCGCGGCCGGCCCGCGGCGGCGCTCGCGGCGCAGCCGGGTGGCGCAGGCGGCGCGGACGCCCGCGCGCAGGAGCGGGTCGGGTACGCGGCCCGACGCGATCAGGCGGTCGACGAGGGCTGCGGTGGTCACACCACGAAGGGGTCGAGCGCCGGCGGCGCGGCCGGGGCCATGGTGCTCACGCCGCGCTCCCCGGGCGGGCGAGCAGGAGCTGGGCGTCGTGCAGCGCACGCGTGCGGAACGCCGCCTCGCAGAAGGCGAGGTAGAAGTCCCAGGTCCGCTCGAAGCGGCGGCCGTAGCCGAGCCTGCGCACCTCGTCGATCCGCTCGTGGAAGCTCGCCCGCCAGCGCCGGAGGGTCTCCGCGTAGTGCTCGCCGATCTCCTCGACGCCGTAGACGCCGAGCCGGGAGTGGCGCGCGGCCGCCCGCGTGAGCGCCTCGAGCGACGGGATGAGGCAGCCGGGGAAGACGTAGCGCTCGATCCAGTCGGGCGTGTGCCGGTAGCGCTCCCAGCGCTGCTCGGGGACGAGGATGGACTGGACGGCCGCGCGCCCGCCGGGGGCGAGGACGCGGTCGATCGTCGCGAAGAAGGTGCCGAACTGGTCGGCGCCGATCGCCTCGACCATCTCGATCGAGACGACCTTCGTGAAGCTCCCCTCGACGCTCCGGTAGTCCTGCTCGAGGATCTCGACCGGCAGCCCCTGCGTCCGCTGGCGCGCGAGCGCCGCCTGCTCGCGCGAGATCGTGATCCCCGTGACGCGGCAGCCGCGCGTCTCGGCCGCATACCGCGCGAAGCCGCCCCAGCCGCACCCGATCTCGAGCACGTGATCCCCGGAGCCAAGTTGCAAGTTGCAACAAAGTCGCTCGTACTTCGCCCGCTGGGCCTCGGCGAGCGACAGGCCGGGCTGCTCGAAGACGGCGCAGGAGTACGTCATCGTCTCGTCGAGCATGAGCGCGAACAGGTCGTTGCCGAGGTCGTAGTGGTAGGCGATGTTGCGGCGCGAGCGCGCGAGCCCGTTGCGCCGGTGCAGGCGCGGGCGCAGCTCGAGCAGCCGGCGCACGCGCGGGTGGCGGTCGCCCGCCGCGCCGGCGTTGTGGAGCAGGAGCTCGAAGAGCGCGACGAGGTCGTCCGCGTCCCACTCGCCGGCGGTGTACGACTCGCCGAGACCGAGCTTGCCGCGCGTCGCCAGCCGCCGGAAGAAGGCGGCCTCGTGGATCGAGAGCCGCACGGGAGCGCCCGCACCGAAGCGGCGCACCCCGCCGCCCGGGAGCTCGACCTCGAGCGTGCCGCCCTCGAGGCCGGCGAGCGCGCGCTCGAGCACGGCGGACGCGGTCCGCTCCAGCAGGCGCCCCCGGCGGGCGACGGGCTCGGCGCGGACGGTCAGGTCCGCACGCTCCCCTCGCCCGGCACGAACGGCGGCTTGTGGTGGAACGGCACCCGCTTGCGCCAGAGCCGGAGCGCCTCGAAGTGGATGAGCGCGGTCACCTGCAGCGGCTGGAGCGGGTAGCGGAGCAGGAGCCGTGCGAGCGACCGGTTCGTCAGCTCGCGCCGGTGCCCGTACAGGACGGCGGTCAGCGGCCGCGCCCCGTCGTCGCCGCGGACGTGGATGCGCGCCCACACCTCGTCGGCCGGCTGGGAGAACGCGTACTCGTAGCTGTGGTCGAGCCCGAGGAAGGGCGAGACGTGGAGGCGCTTGTGGTGCTCGTAGCGGAGCTCGGGCCCGCGCAGCACCTCCGGCAGCCGCTCCCCGAAGGTGTTGTTCAGCTCGGAGACCACGCAGGCGAGCGAGCCGTCGGCGCGGTAGCACCAGTAGAAGCTGACCGGGTTGAAGACGTAGCCGAGCACGCGCGGCTGCGTGAGCATGAGGACGCGCTCGATCGACGGGTCGCCGGCGAGCTCGAGCACCGCCTGCTTCAACGGTGCCGCGCCGTCGAAGTGGTCGCGGTCGCGCAGCGAGACGACGTTCGGCCGGTTGACGGAGAAGAGCCGCAGCCGCCGCTCGAGCTCGGGCAGCTCGTCGAGGTCGAACAGCCAGTAGGAGACCGGGTAGCGGAAGACGTGCCGGGCCGGCGTGCGTCGCGCGTGCATGAGCGTCCCCGTGTAGACGGCCGATCTCACCATTCCACCCCCAGGGCGCGCGCGACGGCGACGCCGCTCGCGAGCCCGTCCTCGTGGAAGCCGTTGCCGAAGTATGCCCCTGCGTAGTGCGTCCGCCCCCCGGCGAGTTGCGGCAGCTCGGCCTGCGCACGCAGCGTCTCGACGGTGTAGAGCGGATGCTCGTACGTGCAGCGCTCGAGCACGTGCTCCGCGGGGACGTCCTCGTTCAGCGTCACGCAGTAGTCGCGCTCCGCCTCGAGCGCCTGGAGCCGGTTCAGGTGGTACGTGACCGTCGGGCGGCCGTCGTCGCCGAGGCGGTAGTTCCAGGAGGCGCGGGCGCGGCGCGTCCGCGGCAGGAAGCGTGCGTCGGTGTGCAGCACGGCCTCGTTCGTCGTGTAGGCGAAGCCGCCGAGCACGCGCCGCTCGTCCGGGGTCGGATCCTCGAGCAGGGCGAGCGCCTGGTCGGCGTGTGTCGCGAGGACGACGCGGTCGAAGCGCTCGACCTCCTCGCCGGCGCGCACCTCGACGCCGTCGGACGTGCGCCGGATCGAGCGCACGCCGCTGCCGAGCCGGAGCCGGTCGCCGAGCCGGGCGGCGATCGCGTCGACGTAGCGGCGGCTGCCGCCGGTGACGGTGCGCCAGCGGAAGCGGCCGAAGCCGAGCATCCCGTGGTTGTCGAAGAAGCGGATCGCGTACGCCGCCGGGAACTCGAGGGCGCGACCCGGCGCCGTCGACCAGAGCGCCGAGGTCAGGGGCACGAGGAAGTGGCGGCGGAAGCGCTGCGAGTAGCGGTGCTCGTCGAGGTACTCGGCGAGCGACTGCGACTCGTCCCCGGGGCGCGCCGTCCGCAGCCAGCGCCCGATCTCCCAGAGGAGCGAGACGAAGCCGGGCCTCGCCGCATTCGCGGGCTGCGCGAACGGCCGCCGGCCCGAGTACTCGAGGCCGCAGCCGCTGCAACTGACCGAGAACGACATGTCCGAGTCGTGTGTCGCGACCCCGAGCTCGCGGAAGAGGCGGCCGAGCAGCGGGTAGTTGCGCTCGTTGTGGACGAGGAAGCCCGTGTCGAGGGCCAGACCGTCGTGGACGACGGTGTTCGCGTGCCCGCCCGGGCGGGTATCCCGCTCGAAGACGTGCACGTCGTGGGCGGGCATGAGAGCGTACGCCGCACCAAGCCCGGAGATCCCGCTGCCGACGATCGCCACCTTCATCACCGATAGTCTATACACACATTGGACGAACCCTACACATCGACGATAGCGACCGTCCGCCCGCGGACGAGCCACATCAGCCAGGCCGTCACGGTGGTGGCCGTCGTCGTCCCACCGCTCGGGCTGCTCTCGGCGATGGGCCTGCTCTGGGGCGTCGCCTTCCACTGGCTCGACCTCGCGCTCTTCGCCGGCTTCTACGTCCTCTGCGCCTTCGGGACGACGATCGGCTTCCACCGCTACTTCACGCATCGCGGCTTCGAGACCGGCGCCCCGGTCAAGGCGATCCTCGCGATCCTCGGCTGCATGACCATGCAGGGCCCGCTCACCCAGTGGGTCACCGACCACCGCAAGCACCACGCCCTCTCGGACCGGCCCGGCGACCCCCACTCGCCGCACGTCGGCCACGGCGACGGCGCGCTCGGCGCCGTGCGCGGGTTCGTCCACGCGCACGTCGGCTGGCTCTTCGCGAACCTCGGCATGGAACAGGGCCGCGAGTACGGCAAGGATCTCTACGACGACCGGATGCTGCGGCTGATCGACCGCGCCTACCTGCTCTGGGTCGCTCTCACCCTCGGGCTCCCGTTCGCGATCGGCTACTGGGCCGGCGGCGGCGTCGGAGCCGGCCTCGAGGGCCTCGTCTGGGGCGGCCTGATCCGCATCTTCGCCTACCAGCACGCGACCTTCAGCGTGAACTCGATCTGCCACATGTTCGGGCGCCAGGACTACCGCTCGCGCGACGAGGCCCGCAACAACCGGCTCGTCGCCCTGCTCGTGTTCGGGGAGGGCTGGCACAACAACCACCACGCCTTCCCCGCCTCGGCCCGCCACGGCCTCGACCGCGGCCAGGTCGACGTCTCCTGGTGGGTGATCCGCGGCCTCGAGCGGCTCGGGCTCGTCTGGAACGTCAGGGTGCCCGACGCCGCCCAACTTCAGAGACGCCGCCTCTAGCCGGGCGAAGAGCTGCGCTCTTCGCCCGGGGGGGTAGGGTCAACCCC
>CAZRTE010000006.1:0-51324 GCA_964602945.1 uncultured Gaiellales bacterium | reverse complement strand
GCGCTCGCGACGCTCATGCTCCCGCTCGTCGCGCGCTCGACGATCGAGGTGCTCGCGCTCGTGCCGACCTCGACGCGTGACGCCGGCCTCGGGCTCGGCGCGCCGCGCTGGCGGACGACGGTCGGGATCGTCATGCCGCAGGCGATCGGCGGGATCCTCACCGGAGCCGTGCTCGCGGTGGCGCGCATCGCGGGCGAGACGGCGCCGCTCCTCTTCACCTCCTCGGTCGGCGTCAGCAACTCCGTGCAGTGGAACCCGGTCCACGCGCTCCAGTCCGTGCCCCTGTCGATCTTCGAGCTCTCGGAGCAGCCGAGCCCGCAGGACCACGCCCGCGCCTGGGCCGCCGCGCTCGTGCTCGTCCTGTTCATCCTCTTCACGAGCCTGACCGCCCGCATGCTCGCCAACCGCAGTCGCAGGAAGCTCGGCCGTGCAGCCAGATGAAAGCGAGGAAGTCGTGACGGCGTCGAGTAGCATCGAGACCGCCTTGCGGGTCGAGACCAAGCGTCAGCCGCTGCCTCCGCGCGAGCATCTCGAGACGGTCTTCGAGATTCGCGACCTCGACGCGATCTACGGCTCCAAGCCCGCGATCAAGGACGTCTCCCTCGAGATCCACAAGAACCTCGTCACCGCGGTCATCGGCCCGTCCGGCTGCGGCAAGAGCACCTTCATCCGCTGCCTCAACCGGATGAACGACCTGATCCCGGGCTTCCGCCAGACGGGGACGATCCGCTACCACGGCCAGGACATCGCCGCCCGCGACGTCGACCCGGTGGCGGTGCGGCGCACGATCGGCATGGTCTTCCAGCGGCCGAACCCGTTCCCGAAGTCGATCTACGAGAACGTCGCCTGGGGGCTGCGGGTGCTGCGGATGAAGGACGACCTCGACGGACGGATCGAGCGCGCCCTCACGCAGGCGGCTCTCTGGGACGAGGTCAAGGACCGCCTCAAGGCGAGCGCGCTCTCGCTCTCGGGCGGCCAGCAGCAGCGTCTCTGCATCGCGCGGGCGATCGCCGTCGAGCCGGACGTCGTCCTCATGGACGAGCCGGCCTCGGCCCTCGACCCGATCGCGACCCAGGCGATCGAGCAGCTGCTCCACGAGCTCAAGGACGAGTACTCGTTCGTGATCGTCACGCACAACATGCAGCAGGCGGCGCGCGTCGCCGACATGACGGCGTTCTTCTCCATCTCGCACGGCGCGGAGGGCGAGCGGTGGGGCGAGCTGATCGAGTACGACGCGACCGAGAAGATCTTCACCGCTCCGTCCGACAAGCGGACGGAGGATTACGTCACCGGCCGCTTCGGCTAGGCCGGGTCCGTCCTCGCCAGCCGACGCCACAGCGGGCGCAGGAGCGGATCGCTGACGCGCTCGACGTAGGAGACGACCCACGCGACGAAGCGCGGCAGGAGCCGCACGATCACGCCGGCGGCGATCAGCCCGATCACGAGGCCCATGGCGACGTCACTCGGGTAGTGGGCGCCGATGAACAGCCGGCCGACGGCGATGATGGCGGCGATCACGAGGAAGATCGCGCCGGCGAAGGGGTCGAGCGCGATCACCGCGAACGCGATCGCGAACGACACGGTCGAGTGGTCGCTCGGGAACGAGGCGTCGGTCGTGTTCGACCAGGGGTGGCTGATGTCGTGCGTCATGTACGGACGCGGGCGGGCCCACGCGTGGTGGATGACGAAGGCGACCGCGTACGCGAGTGCCGCGGCCGCGAACCCGCTGCCGCAGGCGAGCTTCCACTTCCGGTCGCCGCCGGGGCGGCTGAAGAACCAGAGCGCCGCCGTGATCACGACCATCAACGGGATGCTCGCCTTCTCGATGTCGCTGAAGAGCGTCCCGACCCAGTGATGGTGGAGCGAGACGTCGTAGATCGCCTTGTAGATCCGCCAGTCCACGAGTGGATCCTGCCTGTTCCGCGTCCGGTTACGTCTCGGGGAAGTGGATGCGCACGACCAGACCCCCTCCGGGCGCGCCCGAGGCCTCGACCTCGCCGCCGGCGGCCGTGACGACGTGCTTCACGATTGCGAGCCCGAGCCCGGTTCCCCGGCTCGTGCGCGCCTGGTCGCCGCGGTAGAAGCGTTCGAACAGGCGCGGCAGGTCGGCGGGCAGGACGCCCTTGCCGTCGTCCGAGACGACGAGCGAGACGGCCTCGGCGGTCTGCGCCACCTCCACCGTGCACGTCGTGCCCTGGCCCGAGTAGCGGATCGTGTTCGCGAGCAGGTTCTCGAGCACGACGCGCAGCATGCGGGGCCGCAGGGGCAGCTCCACCCGGTCGTCGACCCGGAGCTCGAAGCGCACCTCGGCGTGGTCGGCGCGCTCGCGCAACGACCCGATCACCTCGGCGACGACGGGCGCGGCCCGCGTCCGCCCGAGGCTGACGACCTCCCGTCCGGTCTCGAGCTCGCCGAGGAACAGCACGTCGTCGATCAGCTCGCCCACCTGCTGCACCTCCTCCCGTGCCTGGTCGAGCAGGTCGCCGCTGTCGGCGTCGGGCAATGCCGCCGTCTCGAGCAGGGCGAGCAGGCGGGCGAGCGGCGTCCGCAGCTCGTGCGACACGGCGGCCGTGAAGCCTGCCCGCAGCTCCTGGTACGCCGAGAGCTCCGGCGGCGAGTCGAGGAAGAGGACGAGCACCTCGGGTCGCGCCGCCATGGCCTCCTCCGTCAGGCGCTGGCCGGCGGCCGCTGCCGGGACGAGCTCCAGGGCAGCAGGGCTCGCGGCCACGACCCGCCGCTCGCTGTCGAGCAGGAGGACGGGGTCTCCGGCGCTCTCGACGAGAGCTCTGGCCCGCTCTGCGTTCACCACTTCTTCACCATTCCTCTACCCTTCGACAACTCCGTCCCGGCCGATAATGGGATGAAGGATGCCGAAGGTTCTGATCGTCGAGGACGACGAGGTCATCGCGCAGGGGATGGTGCGCCATCTCGGCTCCGCGGGCTTCGACGCCAGCGCCGTGGGCAACGGCAGCCAGGGCCTGGCCCGCCTCCGCTACGAGAAGCCGGATGTCTGCGTCCTCGACCTCATGCTCCCGGGCGTCGACGGCTGGAAGCTGATCGAGACGGCCCGGAGCGAGGGGATCGGCACGCCGATCGTCGTCGTGTCGGCCCGTGGCACCGAGCACGACCGCGTGCACGCGCTCGAGATCGGCGCCGACGACTACCTCGTGAAGCCGTTCGGGATGAAGGAGCTCGTGGCGCGCGTTCGCGCGGCGGCGCGGCGGTCGATCCGCCGGGAGGAGACGCCGCGCGGCGAGCCGATCGAGATCCAGGAGCTGCGGATCGACCCGCTCGAGGTACAGGCGTACGTCGACGGCGAGAGCGCGGAGCTGACGCCGACCGAGTTCCGGCTCCTCTACCAGCTCGCGCTCGACCGGGGACGCGTCGTGACGCGGGACGAGCTGCTGCAGAAGCTCTGGGGCAGGCGCGAGTCGCATCGCGACCGCACCGTCGACGTCTTCGTCCGCCGTCTGCGCGAGAAGGTCGACCGCCGCGCCTCGCGGCATACGTTCATCCAGACGCGCTACGGGGTCGGCTACCGGCTCGAGCCGGTGGCGAAGGACGCCGCTCCGGCCGGGACGGCGTAGCGGCTCCGACACGACCGCTTCACCGCCCCCGGCTCCTCCCCGTGGCCGCCACGGCCGGCGCCGACCTCTGAGCTTGTAACAGTCTGTTACTTGCGCGCCGGCGGAGCGATTCGAGGCCGCACGGGCGATTCCCCGGCGCAAGTAGCAGTCTGGTACCTAGTTGGACGGGTCCGGTTCGTAGGGCTGGGGCCGGAGGCCGGTCTCGACCTCGCGCCGTCCGTCGAGCTCGTAGACGACGTCGACGGTCTCGTGCTTGCGGTACGTGCCGGCGATGCCGAGCCACATCGACGCCCAGCGCCAGAAGCCGAGCTGTCCCTCCTGCGCGAGCGGGCGCGGGAAGATCAGCGTGCGCCCAGCGATCTCGTAGTCGCGTCCGGGCATCTGGCGAACGCCGTTGACGTAGACCTCGAACGCGGACGGGACGTGCTGCGGCAGCTCGATCTGCGTGCGCTGGGACACGTCCATAGAATGCCCATCGGGTGCGCCGGCAGCTGACGTCCGTCCTCTTCGTGGCATTCGCCGCGCTTGTCGCCGCCGGTACAGCGTCGGCGGCCGGCGGAGGCTTCGTGCCGCTGCCCGCACATTCGCCGAACGCCGTTCGCACGACGACCGCCTACTACCTGATCCTCGCCCTCACGGCGGCGGTCTTCGTCCTCGTCGAGTCGCTGCTCGTCGCCTTCGTCTGGAAGTACCGCAGCCGTGGCCGCCCGCGTACCGTCGAGGGCGCGCAGGTGCACGGCCACACGCGGCTCGAGCTGCTCTGGACGGCGATCCCCGTCGCGATCCTCGCCGTGATCGCGGGCTTCGTCTTCTACGAGCTACCGGGAATCGCCTCCGCTCCCGCGGCGACCGACCCGATCCAGATCACGGTCGAGGGGCATCAGTACTACTGGCAGTTCGACTATCCGAACGGGGCGCGCTCGATCGGGACGCTCCACGTTCCGGTCGGCGAGGTCGTGAACCTGAGGGTGGTCTCCTCCGACGTGATCCACAGCTGGTGGATCCCCGAGCTCGGCGGCAAGATCCAGGCGATCCCCGGCCGCGTGAACCACACCTGGTTCCGCGCGGACGCGCCGGGCGCCTATCAGGGCCAGTGCGCCGAGCTGTGCGGTGTCTTCCACTCCTCGATGCTCGGGACGGTCGTCGCCGAGTCGCGCGCCGAGTACGACTCGTACGTCTCGAAGATCGCCCCCGCGACGATCGGTCGCCAGGAGTGGCAGGGCGTCTGCGCGACGTGTCACGGGATGCAGGGGCAGGGGGGCTACGGGCCCGCGATCGCCGGCAACACGATCGTCACGTCGGTCTCGTCGCTGCGCTCGATCCTGCGCAAGGGAGTCGACACGCCGAGGCCCGGGGCGATGCCGCCCGTCGGCAAGACCTGGAAGTCGTCGCAGATCACCGCGCTCGTCGCCTACGTGAAGCAGCACGTCTACAAGTCCGCGACCGGAGGAGGCACGAGTGGCGGCTAGGTCCGAGGCCGCGTATCCCGTCGGCTGGAAGAGCGGTCGCGTCGCGAGCTGGCTCGTCACCGTCGACCACAAGCGGATCGGGATCATGTACATCGCGACCGCGCTCATGTGGTTCGTGGCGGCCGGGATCCTCGCGCTCCTCATGCGGGCGCAGCTCGCCACCCCGAACGAGACCGTCCTGACGGGGAACTCGTACAACGAGGTCATGACGATGCACGGGACGACGATGATCTTCCTCGTCGTCGTGCCGATCATGGCCGGGTTCGGCAACTTCCTCGTGCCGCTCATGATCGGCGCGCGCGACATGGCCTTCCCGCGCCTGAACGCGCTCTCGTTCTGGCTCTTCGTGCTCGGCGGCATCGTGCTCTGGCTGAGCTGGTTCTCGAAGAGCGGCGCGGCGCACGCCGGCTGGTGGTCGTACCCGACGCTGTCGGAGGCCAAGCCCTGGGAGAGCCCGGGCCATGGCCAGGACTACTGGATCCTCAGCATCCACATCCTCACGCTGTCGTCCCTCGCGGGCGCGATCAACTTCATCGTCACGATCCACAACATGCGGACGCGCGGGATGACGTGGATGCGGATGCCGCTCTTCGTCTGGGCGATGGAGGTGTACTCGGCCCTCCTGCTCGTCGCCATGCCGGCGGTTTCGGCCGCCGTGACGCTGCTGCTGCTCGACCGCCAGGTGGGGACGCACTTCTTCATCCCCTCGCAGGGCGGAAGCATCGTGCTCTACCAGCACATGTTCTGGTTCTTCGGGCACCCCGAGGTCTACATCATGGTGCTGCCCGCGATGGGGATGGTCTCGGAGATCCTGCCCGTCTTCTCGCGGAAGCCGATCTTCGGCTACAAGGCGATCGCCTTCTCGACGCTCGCGATCGCGTTCTTCGCGATGCTCGTGTGGGCGCACCACATGTTCACGGCCGGACTGGGCGTCGGGCTCGACTCGTTCTTCATGATCTCGTCGATGGTCATCGCCGTCCCGACGGGGATCAAGATCTTCAACTGGATCGCGACGACGTGGCGCGGCAACCTCCACTTCGACTCGCCGCTGCTGTTCGTGCTCGGCTTCATCGCGCTGTTCACGATGGGCGGCCTCTCGGGGATGTTCCTCGCCGCCTTCCCCGTCGACTGGCAGGTGAACGACTCGTACTTCATCGTCGCCCACTTCCACTACGTCGCCTTCGGCGGGATCGTGTTCGCGCTGTTCGGCGCCCTCTACTACTGGTGGCCGAAGATGTTCGGCCGGATGCTCGACGAGCGCCTCGCCAAGCTCCACTTCTGGCTGATGTTCGTCGGCTTCAACGTCACGTTCCTGCCGATGCACATGCTCGGGCTGCTCGGGATGCCGCGCCGGGTCTACACGTATCACCACGGTGGGCTGTGGGAGCTCTACAACCTCATCTCCTCGACGGGCTCGGGCGTGATGGCGCTCTCGATCGCCGTCTTCGTCGCGAACGTCTGGATCGCCCACGGCCTGCGCCGCGGAGTGCGGGCGGTCAACGACCCGTGGCTCGCGGACACCCTCGAGTGGTACACGTCGTCGCCGCCGCCGCCGCAGAACTTCGACACCGTTCCCTACGTGGAGAGCGCGCGCCCGTTGCGCGACCTGCGCCGGCGGCTCGCGGAGGACCTGGCATGACGGAGACGGCAAGTAACAGTCTGTTACTAAGTGCGCGGCCCGGGCCGTGGCTTCGGCTCTCCGCGTTCGCCGCGGCCGGTGGCACGCTGCTCGCGGTCGTGTCCGGCGCTGCGGGGCTCGGCACCGCGCATCAGCTCCTCGCGGCACTCGTCGCGCCACCGCTCGCCGCGCTCGTCGTCTCGGCCTGGTTCGCGCACCGGCGGCTCGTACCGTCCGTCCTCGCAGCATCGGCGCTCTTCGCCGCAGCGGCGGCCGTGCCGGGCCCCGCCGCCCACGCCGCGCTCGCAGCGCTCGCCCTCGCCGCCCTCGCCGCCGTCGTGGTGGAGAGCTTCCGGGGTGAGCCCGTCGCCTGGGGAAGCTGGCGGGACTACGTGACCCTGACGAAGCCACGGATCATGTCGCTCCTGCTCGTGACGGGCTTTGGCGGGATGATCGCGGGAGCCCGCGGCTGGCCCGGGACCGAGCGGGCCGGTGCCGCCATGCTCGGGCTCGCTCTCGCCTGCGGCGGAGCCTCCGCCCTCAACCACCTCCTCGACCGCGACATCGACCCGCTGATGGGGAAGCGGACGCGAGCACGGCCCGTCGCCTCCGGCCGGGTCCCGCCGAGCCGGGCTCTCGAGTTCGGGCTCGCGCTGTCGGCCTTCTCCTTCGTTCTGCTCGCGAGCGCGGTGAACGTGCTCACGGCCGTGCTCGCCCTCGTCGGCAACCTCTTCTACGTGCTCGTGTACACGCGCTGGCTGAAGCGGTCGACGCCCAAGAACATCGTCATCGGCGGCGCGGCGGGCGCGGTTCCTCCTCTCGTCGGCTGGGCCGCCGCGACCGGCCACGTCGGCATTGCCGCACTGCTCCTCTTCGCGATCGTCTTCGTCTGGACGCCGCCGCACTTCTGGGCCCTCGCGCTGCTCATCCGCGACAGCTACGCGGCTGCGCGGGTGCCGATGCTGCCGGTCGTGCGCGGCGACCGTGCGACGGCGAGGCAGATCGTCCTCTACTCGCTCGTCCTCGTCGCCGTGACGCTGCTGCCGTGGGGCTGGGGCGGAGCCGGGCCGCTCTACGTCGTCTGCGCGCTCGCGCTCGGTGCGGTCTTCGTCTGGCTCGCCGAGCGGCTGCGCCGCGACACGTCCCCGCGCCGGGCGATGCTGCTCTTCCACTACTCGCTTCTGTACCTCGCGCTGCTCTTCGCGGCGCTCGCCGTGGACGCGGTGATCTAGGACCGGCTGATGGATCCCGAGCTGGCCCGCAGAAACGCACGCCTCGGCTGGATGCTCTTCGGCGTCTTCCTGCTCCTGTTCGCCGGCTCGATCCTGGTCGCGATCCTGTACCTCCACTTCCAGTAGTGGAGGGCATCTGGCTCGCGCGGCCGGAGGAGGCCGGAAGCGGCATCCCCGTCGCCGTCAAGGACCTGCTCGACACGGCGGGGCTGGCGACGACGTACGGCTCGGCGCTCTTCGCCGACCAGGTCCCTGCGGTGAGCGCCGAGGCGGTGCGGCGGCTCGAGGCAGGCGGCTATGCGGTCGCCGGCAAGACGAACCTGCACGAGTTCGCCTACGGGATCTCGTCCCAGAACCCGCACTACGGCACGGTGCCGAATCCGGCGGCGCCGGGCCGGCTCGCGGGGGGCTCCAGCGGCGGCTCGGCGGCGGCGCTGGCTGCCGGCGAGGTCGCGCTCGCGCTGGGCACCGACTCGGCCGGCTCGATCCGGATCCCGGCCGCCTGGTGCGGAGTCGTCGGCTTCAAGCCGACGCACGGCCTCGTCCCGGTCGACGGGTGCTTCCCGCTCGCGCCGAGCTACGACGTCGTCGGTCCGATGGCATCCTCGGTCGAGGGCTGCGAGGATCTTCTTCAGAGGCTCGCCTCGTACGTGCCCGCGGCACTCGAGTCGCTGGAGGAGCTCGAGGTCGGCGTCGCCTGGCTCGATCGCGCCGACCCGCTCGTCCGGGCTCGGGTCACAGAAGCAGCTGCGTTCTTCCCGCGCCGGCGGGAGGTCGACCTTCCGCTCGCGCCTGCCAACCGGGCCGACTTCATGCGTGAGGCGGCCGACGTCCACCGCCCCCTCTTCCCGGGTAACGAGGAGGTCTACGGCGAGAACGTGCGCGGCAAGATCGAGCGCTGCCTCGAGGTCTCCGACAGGGATGCGGACGCGGCAGAGCAGGAGCGCGCCGAGTACCGGGCTCGGATGGCGGCGGCGGTCGACGGCCTCGACCTGCTCCTGACCCCGACCGTGCCCTTCGTCGCTCCGCCGGCCGACGCGGAGGAGCTCGAGATCCGGGGCGGCGCGATCTCGCTCACGTATCCGCTCAGCTCGCTCGGTTGGCCCGCACTCGCGTTGCCGTGCGGAGCGGCGGAGGATGGACTGCCCGCCTCGGTGCAGCTCGCGGGCCGGAGCGGTGACGATGCGCGGGTGCTCGCTGCGGGACGTCTCCTCGGTGCGCTCCTTCAACGTACGCCCTAGGCACGTTATGGGCTCGGGTAGGGTTGTGCGAGGGAACGTGCGCAACTCGCAAAGACGCCACCCACCGTACGGAGGTTCGACGATGGGCAGATACAAGAAGGTCGGAATAGTCGGCACGGGAGTTATAGGTTCCAGTTGGGCGACCTATTTCTTGGCCCGAGGCCTCGATGTCTACGCTACCGATCCGGCAGGCGGTGCGGAAGAAAGGTTGCGGTCGCTCGTCGCGGAACAATGGCGTGGCGCAAAGGCTTTGGGGATGGCGGAGGGCGCAGCTTTGGAGCGCCTGCAATTCTCTCCGCATTTGGAAGAGGTGCTTGCGGACGTCGACTTCGTTCAGGAAAGTGGTCCGGAGCGTCTCGACGTGAAGCGCTCGATCTTTGCTGCGCTCGACGAGGTAGTGCCGGGAGACGTCATTCTTGCGAGCAGTTCATCCGGGATTCCGGCATCTGAATTCCAGACGGCATGCGAGCATCCCGACCGAGTCCTCATCGGACACCCGTTCAATCCACCACACCTGATTCCTCTAGTCGAGGTGGTAGGTGGAGAGTGGACGTCACCCCAAGCCGTCGAGGCTGCTCTCGACTTTTACCATTGTCTCGGCAAGAAGCCCATCCACATCAGGAAAGAGATAAAGGGTTTCGTTGCTAATCGCTTGCAGGCTGCCCTCTGGCGGGAAGCCTTCGGTCTGGTGCAAGCAGGCATTGCTTCTGCCGCGGATGTCGATGCAGTCATCGCCAACGGCCCGGGTCTCCGTTGGGCAATCCTGGGGCCTTTCGTCAATCTTCATCTGTCAGGGGGAGCCGGGGGCATGAAGCACGTTCTGGAGCATCTGGGGCCGCCAGTTGATGAGTGGTGGCAAGACCTCTTCCGAACCAGGATGACAGAGGAGACCAAAGCGACGACACTGATGAGTGTGAGGGATGAAACGGACGACTTGGACATTGATGAAGTTGTCCGCGAGCGCGATGAACTGCTTGTTTCCCTGATCCGGAGCAAGGAGACCTTTGAACACATCCCTTGAGTTCCGTGGCACTGTAGTCGTGCAATGAATGATCGATTAGATATCGGTTCGGCTCCGGTCGTCCGGCTATACACGTGTGTCGCTCAAGCAGCCAAGGCTCTCGGAGGAGAGGGTTGGCGGCCCCCTGCCTCGTCTCCCCGATCGCAGCGACCTGGCTAGGGCTCGACGGTGGCGAGCACGGCTGCCTCGAACACCGGATCCCGCGTGAAGCGCTCGAGCTCCTCGGAGAGGACGTCGCTCGGGGCCGGCGGATCGCCCGGCGGCAGCGGCACCGTCTCGCCGTCGAGCGCCACCCCCTCGAGCTTCTCCGCCGGCTCGTGCTCGAGCACGATCTCCGGCCGCTCCAGGCGCGAGCGCAGCCAGCCGCACAGCAGCCAGGCCTGCGCGGCGGTGCCGTGCACGCGGATCGTTCTCACCCCGCCGATCGCCGGCCAGAGCGTCGCCAGGTGCGCACGCCAGCGCGAGGTGCGCACCCACGCGATGTCCGAGGTGGTGACCTGGGGGAACAGCTCACCGAGCCGCCGGTACGGGTACGGCAAGTCGTCCCACTCGGTCGAGTCGACGATCAGGCGGTTGGCCACGCCCACGAGCTGCTGCAGCTCCTGGGAGCCCCAGGGCGGCTCGCCGCGCCAGCGTAGGAAGACCGGCAGATCGGAGACCAGCAGCGGCTCGACGACGCTGGCCGGAGCCTTCGCGCGCACTCCCCGCAGCGTCAGCTCGACCACCTCGGTCACGAGGCGCCGGTCGGTGCCGGGCACCTCCCACCGCTCGACCGCCGCCCAGCCGTCGATCCGGTTGTCGGGGGCGTCCGGCTCGGGGAAGAGGAGGATCGTCCGCGACGGGTGCCGTTCCCCCATGCCGGCGAGCGCCTGTCGCGAGCGCTCCATCCACTCCTCCGGCACCCAGGCGATGTGCGTCATCACCGACGTGCGCATGCTCGGGGCGTCCAGGGCCGCCTCCACCCGTAGCCGCGCGAGCGCCGAGTCCACGTCGGCCAGGCAGATGTCCTCGCCCGACCACCCCAGCGGCTCGGATTTCAGTGGCGCCGCCACGACCTGCCGTCCCGGTGCAGGAGGTCGTCGGCGCTCGGAGGCCCCCACGAGCCCGCGGGATAGTTCGGGAACGCCGGCCGGTCGCGCTGCCAGCCGGCGACGATCGCGTCGACGAGCAGCCACTGCTCCTCGACCTCGTCGGCGCGGGTGAACAGCGTCGAGTCGCCGAGCATCGTGTCGAGGATCAGACGCTCGTACGCCTCCGGCATCCCCGTCCGGAAGGCTCCGCCGTAGAGGAAGTCCATGTGCACGGTGCGAATCGTCAGGCCCTGCCCGGGCACCTTGGCGCCGATCGCGAGCGAGACCCCCTCGTCCGGCTGGACGTGGACGAGGAGGACGTTCGGCCGCAGTCCTTCCGCCGCCGTCTCCTCGAAGGGAGGGTGCGGCGCCCGCTTGAACTGGATCGCGATCGTCGTCTCCCGCCGTGCGAGCCGCTTGCCCATCCGCACGTAGAACGGCGTGTCCGCCCAGCGCCAGTTGTCGACGTAGAGCTTCGCGGCGACGTACGTCTCGGTCATCGAGTCCTGCGCGACGCCCTCCTCCTCGCGGTAGGCGGCGACCTCCTCGCCCTCGACGAAGCCGCGCCCGTACTGTCCGCGCACCACCGAGCGCGGCCCCGGCGTGTGGAGCGCGCGCAGCACCTTGACCTTCTCGTTCCGCACCGACTCGGCCGTGAAGTCGATCGGCGGCTCCATCGCCGTGAGCGCGAGCAGCTGCAGGAGGTGGTTCTGGAAGATGTCGCGCACCGCCCCCGCCTGCTCGTAGTAGCCGGCGCGGCCCTCGATCCCGATCGCCTCGGCGACCGTGATCTGGACGTGGTCGATGAACTGCCGGTTCCAGATCGGCTCGAAGATCCCGTTCGCGAAGCGGAGCGCGAGCATGTTCTGGACGGTCTCCTTGCCGAGGTAGTGGTCGATCCGGAAGATCTCCTCCTCCTGGAAGTACTCGAGCAGCGTCGCCGTGAGCGTGCGCGCCGACTCGAGGTCGTGGCCGAACGGCTTCTCGACGATCAGCCGCGTCCAGCCGCGCTCGTCGCGCCGCCGGCCGAGCGCCTCGACGATCGTGGGAAACGCGCCGGGCGGCACCGCGAGGTAGAAGACGCGGTTGCCGCCGAGCTGCCGCTCGTCGTCGAGCCGGCCGAGCAGGTCGTGCACCGCGTTCTCTCCGCCTGCGTCGGCGAAGTCGGTCGAGACGTAGTGCAGCTGCTCGACGAGCTCGTCCCAGACCTCCTGGCGGAACGGGTCGCGGGCGTGCTGTCGCACCGCCGCCTGCATGTCCTCGCGGAAGGTGCCGTCGTCGCCCTCCGTGCGCGCCACCCCGACGATCGCGAAGCGCGGCGGCAGCAGGCTGCGCACGGCGAGCGCGTAGAGCGCCGGCATGAGCTTCTTGTGCGTCAGGTCGCCGGAGGCCCCGAAGATGACGAGCGCGCACGGATCCGGGGTCCGGCGCAGCGCCAGGCCCTGCTCGAGCGGGTTCTCCTCCTGCCGGGGCGCGGCCGTCTCGGTCACTGCTCCGGGCTCTTCTCCAGGTGGCCGCCGAAGCCCTTCCGCATCGCGGAGAGGATCCGGTTGCCCCACTCGGCCTCGCCACGCGAGGCGAAGCGGTCGAAGAGCGACGCGGCCAGCACCGGCGCGGGCACGCCCTCCTCGACGGCGGCCTGCACCGTCCAGCGGCCCTCGCCGGAGTCGCTCACTCGGCCCGCGTACTCGTCGAGGTCCGGTGAGGCGTGCAGCGCCTGCGCCGTGAGGTCGAGCAGCCACGAGGCGATCACGGAGCCGCGGCGCCAGACCTCCGCGATCGCGGGGAGGTCGAGCTCGTACCGGTAGTGGTCGGGCTCGCGGAGCGGCGTCGTCTCGGCGTCCGTCTCCTGCGCGTGGAGGCCGATGTTCGCGTGCTTGAGGACGTTCAGGCCCTCCGCGTACGCCTGCATGAGGCCGTACTCGATGCCGTTGTGGACCATCTTCACGAAGTGGCCGGCGCCCGACGGGCCGCAGTGGAGCCAGCCCTGCTCCTCGGGTGCCGGGTCGCCCTCGCGCCCGGGGGTGCGCTCGGCGGCGTCCACCCCGGGGGCCAGCGTCTCGAGCACGGGCACGAGCCGCCCGACGGCCTCGTCGTCGCCGCCGACCATCAGGCAGTAGCCGCGCTCGCGGCCCCAGACGCCCCCGCTCACGCCGGCGTCCACGTAATGGACGTTGCGGCTGCGCAGCTCGTGCGAGCGGCGGAGGTCGTCGACGTAGTAGGAGTTCCCGCCGTCGACGATCGTGTCGCCCTCCTCGAGCAGCGGCGCGAGCTCGTCCACGACCGAGTCGACGAGTCCCGCCGGGACCATCAGCCAGACCGACCGCGGCGCAGCGAGCTGCTGCACGAGCTCCGCGAGCGAGGACGCCGTCGAGTCGACGTTCGGGTCGAACGTCTTCACGTCGTGGCCTGCCTCGCGCAGGCGCTCGGTCATGTTCGCGCCCATCCGGCCCAGTCCGATCATCCCGAGCTGCATCAGATCTCCTCCAGTCTCACGCGGGCGATCCGCCGGCCGCGCTCCTTCAGCGACTCGAAGTCTCCCGCCGCCTGGGCGCGGATCAGCCGCCGGAAGCCGAAGGGCTTGCCGGGGATCGGCAGCTCCTCGCCCGGGTCGTCGACGACCTGGAGGAAGAGGCCCGTGTCGGGGCCGCCCTTGTGCAGTTGTCCCGTCGAGTGCAGGTAGCGCGGGCCGTAGCCGTGGGTGACGACGCAGCCCGTCCGGCTGCGCAGCCGCTCGACGAGCGGCCCGAGGTCGACGGCCGGGTCGACGAACGCCTGCACGCACACGTAATCGCCCTCGCGCGCCTGCGCGAGCAGCTCGTCGACGGAGCCGTGCGGCTCGAGCTCCGGCTCCTCGCCCGTTGCCAGTACCTCGTTCGTCTTGTCCTTCGCGGCCTGCACGTTCGGCTGGTCGAAGGGGTTGATCCCGAGGTACGCGCCGGCGACCGCGATCGCGAACTCCCAGCGGAAGAACTCCGACCCGAGCGCGTACGGGTCCGGGAGGAGCGGCTCCGCCGCCTGCCGGTCGGCCCCTGCGGGCGACTCGCCGGGCGCGGGGACGAGCCCCTTGCCCTCCTTGCCCGTCGACTCGGCGATCAGCTGCTCCGCCCACAGCCCGAAACCGCCGCCTGCATCCGCGATGCAGACCTTGTCGCGGCCCTCGCGCCAGCCCTCGCCGAGCTGGTGTCCGAGCTCGTAGCCGGGATTGTCCTCGCCGGAGCGGCAGGCCTCGCGCATCTCGGTCGCACGCTCGAGCAGGCGTGTCGCGTCGGCGCCCATGAGCACGGCCGGCACGATCCCGAACGGCGAGAGGGCGGAGTACCGGCCGCCGATCGACGGCTCGCCGTGGAAGACGCGCAGGAAGCCGCTCTGCTCGGCGAGCCGCTCGAGCTCCGAGCCGGGATCCGTGATCGTCGCGAACAGGCCGCCGCGGGCGAGGAAGTAGGACGTGTGGGAGCGCGTCTCGAGCGTCGTGCCCGACTTCGACGCCGCCACGAACAGCGTCCGCGCGGGATCGAGCCGGGCCTCGAGGTCCCGGATCGCCTGCGGGTGCGTCGTGTCGAGGACGTGGAACCGGTCGACGCCGAACGTCCTCCGCAGCACCTCCGGGGCGAGCGACGAGCCGCCCATGCCGAGCAGCACGACGTCGTCGACGGTCTCGTGGAGCGACTCCGCGAACCGCCGCACCTCGTCGAGCTGCTCCTGGACGCGGAGCGGCTCGTCGAGCCAGCCGAGCCACTGCGCCTCGTCGTGCCCGGTCCACGTCGTCGAGTCGCGTGCCCAGATGCCCTCGATCAGCGCGACGCGGTCCACCGTCACGCGGCGATCGTCTCGCGCTTCGCCCGCACCCCGTCGAGCAGCTCGGCGAACGAGTCCGCGAACTTCTGCACGCCCTCCTGCTCGAGCGTCAGGGTCACGTCGTCGTAGTCGATGCCGACGGCCGCCAGCCGCTGCAGGAGCTCGTGCGCGCCCTCGACGTCCTCGAGCACCGTGTCGCCGCGCACCTTCCCGTGCTCCTGGAAGGCGTCGATCGTCTCCTGCGGCATCGTGTTCACCGTGTGCGGGCCGATCAGCTCCTCGACGTAGAGGACGTCGCTGTAGTCCGGGTTCTTCGTCGAGGTGGAGGCCCAGAGGCAGCGTTGCGGCAGGGCGCCCTTGCCGGCGAGGAACTCCCAGCGGGGACCCGAGAACGCCTCGAGGTAGTGCTCGTACGCGAGCCTCGCGTTGGCCACGGCGAGCTTGCCCCGCAGCGCCAGCGCCTCCTTCGTCCCGATCTCGTCGAGCCGCTTGTCGGTCTCCGTGTCGACGCGCGAGACGAAGAAGCTCGCCACCGACCGCACCCGCGCGGGGTCGCCGCCGCTCGCCACCAGCCGCTCGAGCCCGCGCAGGTAGGCCTCGACGACCTCGCGGTAGCGCTGCAGCGAGAAGATGAGGGTCACGTTGATGCTGTGGCCGGCCGCGATGCAGTCCTCGATGGCCGCGAGCCCGGGCTTCGTCGCCGGGATCTTCACGTAGAGGTTCGGCCGGTCGATCCACTCGTGCAGGCGGACCGCCTCCGCGTAGGTCTCCTCGGCGTCGTAGGCGAGCGTCGGGTCGACCTCGAGCGAGACGTAGCCGTCCTGCGGGTTCGCCTCGTGCACCGGCGCGAAGCGGTCGAGCGCGGCCTCGACGTCGCGCACCGCCAGGCGCAGGAAGATCTCCTTCGGGTCGGTCTCGTGCTCGAGCAGCTCCTTGAGCTGGTCGTCGTACGCGTCGCCGTGGGAGATCGCCTTCTGGAAGATCGTCGGGTTGGACGTCATGCCGACGACGGCGTCCTCCTCCATCATCCGCTGCAGCTCTCCCTGCTCGAGCATGTCGCGCGAGAGGTAGTCGATCCAGACCGACTGTCCCCGCGCGCTCAGCTCGTGAAGTCTCGACTCAGGCATCCCGCATCTCTCTTTCCATCGCTCGTACCTTCTCCAGTCTGGCGACGTAGCGCTCCCCGCCGTCGAAGCGCGCGGCGAGGAAGCTGCGCACCAGATCGGCCGCGAGGCTGGGCCCGACCACCTCCGAACCGAGGCAGAGGACGTTCATGTCGTCGTGCTCGACGCCCTGGTGGGCGGAGTAGGCATCGTGGCAGATCGCCGCGCGGATGCCCGCGATCTTGCAGGCGGCGACGGCCGCGCCGACACCGGAGCCGCAGACGAGGACGCCGCGCTCGGCCTCGCCGGCGAGGATCGCCGCGCCCAGCTCTGCCGCCTTGTCCGGGTAGTCGATCCGCACGGCGTCGGAATCGGTGCCGAGGTCGACGGCGCTGTGCCCCTCGTCGCGGAGCTCCTCGAGGATGCGGTCGCGCAGATGCACGCCGCGGTGGTCGAAGGCGACGGCGACCCGCACTCAGGACACCCTGGTGCGGAGCGCGAGGGCGCGCTCGACCACCGTGTCGACGGAGAAGCCGAGATTCTCGAGGACGGTGGCGCCGGGAGCCGAGGCGCCGAAGCGCTCGAGCGAGACCGAGTCGCCGTCGTCTCCGACCCAGCGCCGCCAGCCGAGCGCCACCCCGGCCTCGACCGAGAGGCGTGCCTTCGCGTCGGGCGGCAGCACTTCGTCCCGGTACTCCTGCGGCTGCGCCTCGAACAGCTCCCAGCACGGCATCGACACCACGCGCGCGCTCGTCCCCTGCTCCGCCAGCCGCCGCGCGGCCGCCAGCGCGAGCTGCACCTCGGAGCCGGTCGCGAGCAGGAGGACGTCCGGCAGGCCGTTCGCCTCCTCGCTCTCCCAGAGGACGTAGGCCCCGCGCGTCACGCCGTCGGGGCTCGTCTCGGCCAGCGTCGGCACCTTCTGCCGCGTGAGCGAGAAGGCGACCGGGCCGTCCTCACGGTCGAGCGCGACGCGCCAGGCGCCGACGGTCTCCGTCGCGTCGGCGGGCCGCACGAGCCAGAGGTTCGGGATCGCGCGCAGCGCCATGTAGTGCTCGACCGGCTGGTGCGTCGGGCCGTCCTCGCCGAGGCCGATCGAGTCGTGCGTCCAGGCCCAGACGACGGGCAGGGACGAGAGGGCGGAGAGGCGAACGGCCGGCCGCATGTAGTCGGAGAAGACGAGGAACGTCGACCCGTACGGCTTGACGATCCCGCCGTGCAGCGCGAGGCCGTTGACGATCGAGCCCATGGCGTGCTCTCGGATCCCGAAGGCGACGTTGCGGCCCGCATGCGTGGCCGAGAAGAGCCCGCCCCCCAGGAACTGCGTGTACGTCGACTCGACGAGATCGGCGGCGCCCCCGACCATCGTCGGCGTGTAGCGCTTGAACGCCTCCATCACGTCGGCGGCGGCCTTGCGCGTCGCGAGCTCCTCGCCCGGCTCGAACTGCGGCAACGCTTCCGCCCAGCCCGGCCGCGGTCTCCCGCTCCACACCTGCTCCCAGTCCTCGCGCAGCTCCGGGTACTTCGTGCCCCACGCCTCGAGGCGCCGTTGCCACTCGAGCTCCTGCTCGCTGCCGCGGCCGGTCACGTCCATGTGCTCCCGCACCTCGTCGGGCACGACGAACTTCTCGTCGGGATCCCAGCCCAGCGCCTCCTTCGTCGCGCGCACCTCCTCCTCGCCGAGCGGGCTGCCGTGCGCCTTCGCGGTGTCGACCGCGTGGGGCGCGCCGAAGGCGATGTGGCTGCGGATGACGATCAGCGAGGGCCGCTCCTCCTCCGCCTGCGCGTTCGCGATCGCCTCGCGCAGCCCGTCGAGGTCGTTCGCGTCGTCGACGTGCTGGACGTGCCAGCCCTGTGCGGCGAGGCGGGCGCCCTTGTCCTCGGCGGAGAAGGAGATCGAGGTGGTGCCGTCGATCGTGATGTGGTTGTCGTCGTAGAAGTAGACGAGCCGGCCGAGCCCGTGCTGGCCGGCGATCGAGGCCGCCTCGTTCGTGACGCCCTCCATCAGGTCGCCGTCGGAGCAGATCACGTAGACGCGATGGTCGACGACCTCGTCGTACGGCCGGTTGTAGCGGTCGGCGAGGAAGCGCTCGGCGAGTCCCATCCCGACGCCGTTCGCGAAGCCCTGGCCGAGCGGCCCCGTCGTCGCCTCGACGCCCGGGGTGTGGTGCACCTCCGGATGCCCCGGCGTGATCGACCCCCACTGGCGGAAGCGCTTCAGCTCCTCGAGCGGGAGCGCGTAGCCCGCGAGGTGGAGCGCCGTGTACTGGAGGATGCAGGCGTGGCCCGCCGAGAGGACGAAGCGGTCCCGATTCGGCCAGTGCGGGTTCGACGGGTTGTGCCGCATCACCTCGCGGTAGAGGAGGTAGGCGAGCGGCGCGAGCGCCATCGCGGTGCCGGGATGACCTGCGTTCGCCTGCTGGACGGCGTCGATCGAGAGCGTCCGGATGGTGTCGATCGAGCGTTGCTCGAGCTCACTGTTCGCCACGAAGCACCTCGTAGAGTCGCTGCTGCTGCTGCCGCGCCGAACGATATGCGCCCGCCCGCTCCGCGCGCGGCCGGATCACCGTGTCGATCGGCGCCTCGTCCGCCTCATACCCGCTCCGCTCGAGCGCCAACACGGCCGCCCCGCGCAGCGAGGCCTCGGGCACGCCGGAGACCGAGACGGGCCGCGCGAGCGCGTCGGCCAGGATCTGGATCCAGTCGGGGTCGTGGAGGAGGCCGCCGCCGGTGCCGACGACCTCGTGCACCTCGGGCAGGAGGTCGAGGATCGCGGCGAAGCGGAAGCCCACGCCCTCGTAGGCGGCCTGGCGGATGTCCAGTGCCGTCGTCGCGAGGGTGAGGCCGTGGATCGTCCCGCGCGCGTGGGGGCTCCACCCCGTCGAGCGCTCGCCGCCGAGGAAGGGCAGGAAGACGAGCCCGTGGTCGCGTGGGTCGCGCTCCGCGAGCGAGCCGGCCGCCCCCTGTGCTTGTAACAGTCTGTTACTTGCGGCCGGGGCGGGTGAGAGCGTTCGCTCGAGCCAGGCGTAGAGGTCGCCGCCGTCCGAGAGGGCGCCGCCCTCGACGACGCGGCGCTCGTCCAGCCGGTAGAGGAAGAGCCCCGGCCTCGGCTCGGGCCGCTCCGCCTCGTAGAGGATGCGGAGCGCGCCGGAGGTGCCGACCATCAGCGCGGCACGCTCGCGCGACGTGCAGCCGGTGCCGACGTTCGAGCAGGCGGCGTCCGACCAGACCGGGAGGTCGGCGACCTGCGGCAGCCGGTCGCGGTCGAGCTCGAGCACGGAGAGCAGCTCCTCGTCCCAGTCCCGTGTCGTCAGGTCGAGCAGGCCGCTCGTCGAAGCCATCCCGAGGCTCGTCTCGGGTCTCCCACGCAGGTAGTCGGCGAACGAGACGAACCACGCCGCGCGGCGGCAGATCTCCGGCTCGGTCTCGGCGAGCCAGGCGAGCTTTGCCGGCCAGAAGGACGGGTGGAGGAAGGCGCCGGTGCGGCGGTGCACGGCAACCGGGTCGAGCCGTCGCGCGAGCTCGTCGGCCGCGTCGGCGCTGCGTACGTCTCGCCAGCCGAGGATCGGCGTCAGGGCGTTCCAGTCCTGGTCGACGGCAACGAGGCTGTGGGCGAAGCACGAGGTCCCGTCCGGCTCCGCGCCGCCGAGGACGCGCCGGACGGCGGCGGCGACCTCGCCGGGGTCCGCGCTCTCGTACCGCTCGCGGCGCAGCTCGTCCTGCGGCCGCCCGTGCTCGTCGAACCGCTGCGCGCGGACCGAGGACGAACCAACGTCGAGGGCCAGGACCGCCATCGTCCTAGTCTCGCGGACGCAATACCCTGAGGCGGCCATGGCCGTCGTCATCGCCTCGAACCTGCGCAAGGAGATCGCGGGCACCGTCCTCTTCGACGGGGTCTCCTTCTCCGTCGAGCGGCGCGACCGCGTCGCGCTCTCCGGCCCGAACGGGGCCGGCAAGACGACGCTGCTCCGCATCCTCGCCGGCGAGACCGAGAAGCACGGCGGCGAGCTCGCCTTCGAGAAGGACACGCGCGTCGCGCTGCACGACCAGCGCCCGCCGCTCGAGCAGGAGCTGACGCTGCGCGAGTACGTGCTCTCCGGCGCGCGCGACCTCGTCGCGCTCGAGGGCGAGCTGCGGCAGCTCGAGCAGGCCATGGCCGGAGGCGACCATGCGCAGGCGACGCTGAACCGCTACGCGAAGGCGCAGGCGCGGCTCGAGCATGCCGGCGGCTATGCCTGGCGCGATCACGCGACCTCGGTCGTGCGGGGGCTGGGCTTCCGGGACGACGATCTCGACCGGCCGCTGCGCACCTTCTCCGGCGGCGAGCTGACGCGCGCCTCGCTCGCTCGCGCGCTCGGCGGCGACCCGGATCTGCTCCTCCTCGACGAGCCGACGAACCATCTCGACGTGGCGAACCTCGAATGGCTCGAGCGGGAGCTCGCCTCGCTCGACGCGGCGGTGATCCTCGTCGCCCACGACCGCTGGTTCCTCGAGGCGGTGACGACCGCGACGCTCGAGCTCGAAGCCGGGCGGAGCACGTTCTTCCCCGGTCCGTGGCACGCCTGGCGGCGCGAGAAGGCGGCACGGATGCTGCATGCGCAGAAGGAGGTGGAGCGCGTCGAGGTGGACATCGCGCGGCTCGAGCGCTTCGTCGAGCGGTTCCGCTACAAGAAGAGCAAGGCGAAGCAGGCGCAGGCGAAGCGGACCCAGATCGGGCGCCTCGAGCAGGAGCGAGCCGCCGCCGCCGGCGAGGCCGAGGTGCTCTCGCGCGGCACGCGCGGTCTCGGCTTCGAGTTCCTCAAGCCGGCCCGCAGCGGCCGCACCGTCCTCGAGGCGGAGGGACTGGACGTCTCCGTGGCAAGTAACAGACTGTTACTACGTGGGGTGTCGTTCGCGCTCGAGCGCGGTGAGCACGTTGCGCTCGTCGGACCGAACGGTTCCGGCAAGACGACGCTGCTCGAGCAGGTCGTCCGCGGGGAGGGAGTCCGGCTCGGCTACGGAGTCGAGGTCGGCTACTTCTCCCAGCAGGAGATGGAGCTCGACACGCGCGGCTCGGTGCTCCAGTGCGTCCAGACGATGACGGGGCTGCCTCGACCGGAGGCGCAGGCCCTGCTCGGGCGCTTCCTCTTCTCCGGCTGGGATGCGCACGACAGGCCTGTTGCGGTGCTCTCGGGCGGTGAGCGGCGCCGGCTCGCGCTCGCGGTCACCGTGGCGTCCGGGGCGAACTTCCTCGTTCTCGACGAGCCGACGAACCACCTCGACCTCGAGAGTCGCGAGGCGCTCGAGGCGGCGCTCGACGCCTTTCCCGGCACGGTGCTGCTCGTCTCGCACGACCGCGCGCTCCTCGACGCGATCGCCGAGCGGACGCTCGCGATCGAGGACGGCGGGCTACGGGCCTACGACGGCGGCTGGGCGGACATGCTGCGGCGCCGTGAGGAGCGCGCCGCGCGAGCGGCAGCCCAATCGGCAAGTAACAGACTGTTACAAGGCCGGTCCGAGCAGGCCGGGGCGCCGGAGCCGAAGGAGAAGAAGACGAAGGCGAAGGCCGCACCGAGGCGGCGCCGCTCCCAGCTCGAGCGGATCGAGGCGGAGATCACGGCCCGCGAGGCGGAGGTCGCCGAGCTCGAGGCGAAGCTCGCCGAGAACTGGACGGACGTCGACGTCCTCGCCGCCCACAAGCGCAGCCGCGACGCGCTTGCCGCCCTGCTCGAGCGCTGGGAGGCCCTGTTCGAGGAAGCGCAGGCGTAGGAGGTCTCCTAGGCTTCCCGGGCGTATGGACGCCCCGCCGGACGGCCGGACGATGATCTCGGAGAGCCTCGCCCCGGGGATGCTCCCGCGCGTCCTCGACTCGTTCGACATGACGATCGTCTTCGTCGCGATCGTGCTCTTCGTCGTGCAGGCGTCGGCCATGCAGCAGGCGGGCCAGGCGGCGTTCACCTACTGGGTGCTCGGCTTCCTGCTCTTTCTGATCCCCGGCGCGCTCGTGACGGCTCAGCTCGGGCAGATGTTCCCGCAGGAGGGCTCGCTCTACGTCTGGACGCAGAAGGCGCTCGGGCCCTTCTGGGGCTTCTTCGCCGGCTTCTGCGCGTGGTGGCCGGGCATCCTCGTCATGGTCGCGACCGGCGACGCCGTCGTCACGATCTGGCAGTTCGTCGACAGCGGCGGCCTGCCGGCGGCGTGGGAGCAGGGGCTCGTCATCCTCGCCGTGCTCTGGTTCTCCGCGGGGATGTCGCTGCTCCACCTGCGCCTGACGCAGACGTACGTGAACTGGGTCGTCGTCTTCTACGGCGCGGGGATCTTCGTGATCGGCCTCGCCGGCGTCCTCTGGCTGGTCGGACACGGCCATGCCGCGACGGCCGGCTGGGGATCCGCGACGAACTGGGGCATCCACTCCGGCACTTGGACGTTCTTCGGGCTCGTGATCCTCTCGCTGCTCGGGATCGAGGTACCCCTGAACATGGGCGTCGAGATCGTGCACATGCGGTCGATCAAGAAGTACCTCTTCTGGGGCTCGATCGTCGTCATGGCGGCGTACCTGTGGGCGACGCTCGGCACGATGCTCGCCCTGCCGGCAGCGCGGAGCGTCGGCAACACGACCGACATCCTCGCCGCCGTCCAGGTCGGCTTCTGGGGGTCGCACGGCTTCGCGCTCGCGATCGGCCTGGTCCTGATCTGGTTCTTCGTCTCGAACACGGTCGTCTACAACTACTCGTTCTCGCGGCTGCTGTTCGTGTCCGGGCTCGAGCAGCGGATGCCGCCGAGGCTCGGCACCGTCGACCCGCGCACGAAGGTCCCCGTCTACGCGATCCTCACCCAGACGGTGCTCTCGTCGCTGTTCGTCGTCGCGATCTTCAACCCGTGGGTGAGCGGCGACAACAACCAGAAGGCGTACTGGCTGTTCCAGGCGGCCGTGACCGTGATCTGGTGCCTCTCGATGGTGCTGCTCTTCGGTGACATCTTCCTCGTGCAGCGCGCCTTCCCCGCGAGGTTCGAGGAGGTGCGGACGACGCATCCGTACCTGCTCCACGCTTCGGGTGTGATCGGGATGCTCGCCTCGGCGTTCGGTGCGTATGTGACCTTCCGGAGCCCGTGGACGGGCCTCTTCACCGTCACCCACTGGCGGGTCTGGCTCGCCGTGCTCTGCGGCGTCTCGCTGGCGGCGGCCGTCGTGATCTACGGCGTCAGCGAGTACGTGCGGCGGCGCGAGCCGGCACCCGAGTCGGCGCGGGCGGAGTAGTGGACGTCGGCGAGATCATGGAGCAGGTCGTCGGGGCGGAGCTCCGCTTCGTCCGCTTCCTCTGGTGCGGCAACGACGGCACGATCCGGGCGAAGGCGTCGTCCCGGCACGGGCTCGAGGGCCGGCTGCGGGCCGGGATCGGGCTCACCGTCGCGATGCAGGCGATGAACTCGCTCGACCAGCTCCAGCCCGTCGAGGGGATGGGGCCGGTCGGAGAGGTGAGGCTCGTCCCCGACCTCGAGACCTTCCGCGTCCTGCCGTATGCGCCTGCGAGCGGCGCAGTGCTCGTCGACCACGTCGCGCTCGACGGGGAGCCGGCGGCCGTCTGCCAGCGCTCGTTCCTCAAACGGCAGGCGGCGAGGCTCGCCGAGCGCGGCCTGGTGCTCGAGGCGTCGTTCGAGAACGAGTTCACGCTGGCCGTGCGGACCGACGACGGCTACCGGCCGGTCGACGAGAGCCTCTGCTTCTCGACGATCGGGATGACGGCCTCGCAGGACTACGTCGAGGCACTCGCCGATGCCCTCGAGCGGCAGGAGATCGTCCTCGAGCAGTACTACGCCGAGCTCGGGCACGGCCAGCAGGAGATCTCCACCGGGCACGTTCCCGCGCTGCGCGCCGCCGACGAGCAGATCCTCGTGCGCGAGACGATCCGGGCCGTCGCCGAGGGGCTCGGCTACGTCGCCTCCCTCGCGCCGAAGCCGTGGCCCGACGCCGCCGGCAACGGCTGTCACATCCACTTCTCGCTCTGGTCGGAGGACGGCTCGCGGAACCTCTTCCACGATCCGTCCCGCCCGGGCGAGCTCTCCGACACCGGCCGGCAGTTCGTCGCCGGTGTGCTCACCCACCTGCCCGGCCTCTGCGGCCTCACGGCGCCGAGCTTCAACTCCTACCGCCGGATCGTGCCGCAGTACTGGGCGGGCGCCTTCACCGCCTGGGGACACGACAACCGCGAGGCGCCGCTGCGCGTTCCCTCCGTCTTCGCCGGCAGAGAGGAGGCGTCGGCGAACGCCGAGCTGAAGGCGGCGGACGCGACGTGCAACCCCTACCTCGCGCTCGGCGGCCTGGTCGCGGCCGGGCTGGACGGCCTCGAGCGTGGTCTCGAGCCGCCGCCGCCGGTCGAGGTCGACCCGGCCACGATCCCGGAGGAGGAGCGCGAGTCGCGCGGCATCGACCCGTTGCCGGCGACGCAGGAGGAGGCGCTCGCCGCGCTCGAGGCGGACGAGCTTCTCATGGCTGCGCTCGGCCCGGTGCTCGCCGGGTCCTACCTCGCCGTCCGGCGGTCGGAGTGGACTGCCTACTCGCTGACGGACGGCGAGTTCGAGCAGCACGGCCACTTCCTCAAGTACTGATGGATCTCGACGGCATCGCGCTCGTCGACCACCATGCCCACGCGGTCCTGCGCGCCCGGCCGGCGTCGCTCGACGAGTTCCGCGGCCTGTTCAGCGAGAGCGGCGACCCTCGCCAGTGGCCCCACGTCGCGACGGGGATCGCCTACCGGCGCGCGATGAGGGAGCTCGCCGGGCTGCTCGGCGTCGAGCCGACCGAGGAGGCCGTGTACGCGCACCGGCTCGCGGCGGAGCCGCGCGACTACGCCCGCCGGCTCGTCGAGGCGACGAACACGGAGCTCCTGCTCCTCGACGACGGCTACCCGCCCGAGGACGTCGGGCTGTCCTGGGAGGAGTTCGCCGGCTGGGCCGGCGTCCCGGCGCGGCCGGTGCTGCGCCTCGAGACCCACACGCTCGAGGACGCTGCGGCTGCGCGCGGGCGGGGTTACGTCGCCCTGAAGACGATCGCCGCCTACCGGGGCGGCCTCGACCGCGTGGCCGAGCACGTCGTCTCCGCGCTCGAGGCGAACGAGGCGACCGGCGCGCCGCTGCCGGTGCAGGTGCACTGCGGCTTCGGGGACTCCGACCTGCACCTCTGGCGCTCCGACCCCTCGTACCTCAAGCCGCTCGTGGAGCGCTTCTCCGCGACGCCGTTCGTGCTCCTCCACTGCTACCCGTTCGTCCGCGAGGCGGGCTGGCTCGCCCACGTGTACGGGAACGTCTGGTTCGACCTCTCCCTCACGATCCCCCACGTCTCGCAGCCGGCGCAGGCTCTGCGCGAGGCGCTCGAGCTCGCCCCCGTGTCGAAGCTGCTGTACGCGTCGGACGCCGCCCGCACCCCGGAGCTGTACTTCCTCGCCGCGCGCTGGTGGCGGCGGGCGCTCGCGGAGGTGCTGCCCGAGCTCCTCGCCGAGGACGAGGCGGAGGAGGCGGCGCGGCTGATCCTGCGGGACAACGCGCGACTCCTCTATCGCCTCTGAGCCCTGCGACGTATCGTCCGGAGCAAGGGTCTCATTCGCGAAGGAGGAACGGTGTCGATGCTCCAGGGGTTCAAGAACTTCCTCATGCAGGGCAACCTCGTCGTCACCGCCGTCGGCCTGTCGATCGCGTTGGCGTTCAGCACGCTCGTGAGCGCGTTCACCGGCTCGGTGATCACGCCGCTCGTCAACGCCGCGGGCGGCGGCGGCACGAACGGGCTCGGCTTCAGGGTCAACGGCCAACTCGTCGACCTCGGCGCGTTCGTCTCCGCCGTCATCTACTTCGCCGTCTTCATGGCCGTCGTCTACTTCGCGATCGTCGTTCCGTACCGGGCGTATGGCCGCAGGCGCGGGATCGCCGTGTTCACGGAGCCGGCGCCGACGAAGGCGTGCCCGGCCTGTCTGTCGGGCGACCTGCCGCTCGAGGCGACGAAGTGCCGCTACTGCGGGACGGCGCTCACGACGGGCGAGTCCGGGGGTCTCGCAGAGCCCGCCTAGGCCCAGAACTGCTCGAAGGCGGAGTCGAGCGGGACGGCGGTCACGTCCTGCCACAGTCCGTCGCGGATCCGGATCAGGAGCGCCTGCTCGACGTCGAGGTCGATCCCGTTGCGCCGGCCGGTGGCCCGGTAGATCGCCACGGCCCAGTCGTCGTCCGCGAAGACGGTGTGCAGGCGGCTGCGGTACGTGCCGCCGGTCTCCATGCCGGTGCGGCGGAGGAACTCGACGACGCCGCGGCGGCCGCGATACTCGCCGCTCATCGCCGTGTGGCCGGGGACGCGCCAGACGACGTCGCGCGCGAGCGCCGCCGAGATCGCCTTCGCGTCCTTGCCGAAGGCTGCGAACACGCGCCGCGTCAGGGCGGCGTTCGGGTGCTCCGTCACGACTCTCCCGCCAGCGTCGCCACCACTGCTTCCGCGATCACCCTGAGGGGCCGGCCCGACGACTGGCTCGCCTTGCGCAGCCGCGCGAACGCCTCCTGCTCGCTCAGCTGCTCCTTCTCCATCAGGAGACCCTTCGCCCGCTCGATCACCTTCCGCGCGGCGAGCGCGTCCGCGAGCGACTCGGCCTCCTCGCGCACCGCCAGCAGCTCCTCGTGGCGCGCCCTCGCCGCCGCGATCGCCGGGAGCAGGTCCTGCTCCCGGAACGGCTTGACGAGGTAGCCGAAGACGCCCGCCTCGACGGCGCGCGCCACGAGCTCCTCCTGGCCGTAGGCGGTCAGCATCACGATCGGGATCGGGCGCTCGCCGAGGATGCGGCGCGCCGCCTCGATCCCGTCGAGCTTCGGCATCTTCACGTCGAGCACCGCGAGGTCGGGCCGCTCCGCGCGCGCGAGCGCGACCGCCTCCTCGCCGTCCTTCGCCTCCGCGCAGACGTCGAAGCCCGCCCGCTCGAGCAGCTCCCGCAGGTCGAGCCTGATGATCGTCTCGTCCTCCGCGATCAGGATCCTCACTCCCGCATCCTCGCGTTTCGGAGGCGGATGCCGCTGTAGTCGAGGCTCGACGCGATCACCTCGTGCCAGAGCGCGTGCGGCCCTTCGCCGCGATACGCGGGTGCCGGCTCCGTCACGGAAGCGAGTGCAGCAGCCGGGCGGGCTCGGGCCAGAAGAGGAGCTCGGCGGCCTGCTCGCGCGGCAGCCAGCGGTAGTCGTCGTGCTCATGGTTCAGGCTCGGCTCCCAGCCGGGCTCGACGTCGACGAGGAACCCCTCGACGTGGACACGCAGTCCGGCCTCGTCCTCCCACTCCTCGCGCACGTACGCGAACGCGCCCAGCGGCTCGAGTGTGTCCGCCTCGAGCCCCGTCTCCTCGCGCAGCTCGCGGAGCGCCGCCGCACGGGACGCCTCGTCCGGCTCGACGCCGCCTGCGATCGTGTGCCAGTACCCGCCCTTTGCGGGCACGCGGTGGACGACGAGGAACTCGTCGCCGCGGCGGACGTGGACCAGGACCTCGGACCGCTCGTTCACGCCGGGAACACCACCTCGGCGCGCGCGCCCGCGAGCGCGAAGCTCCCCTGCAGCTCGTCCGCGACGAGCGCGTGGACGATCGAGAGGCCCGTGCCCTGCGCCGCTCCGTTGGCGCCGCGGCCCTCGTCGGCGATCGCGAGCACGACGTCCCCGTCGCGCCGTGCGAGCTCGATCCGGACCGCCCCCGCCCCGTGCTCGAGCGCGTTCTGGAGCAGCTCGGAGAAGACGAGCGCGAGCGCGGTCGCCCGGTTGCCGGCGAGCGAGATCGGCTCCAGCCGCGCCTCGACCTCGCGCTCGCCGCCGAGGCCCTGCACGAGCATCGCCCGCAGCCGGTCGAGCAGCTCGGCGAGGTCGACGTCCTCCTCCCGCTGCTCCGTCAGCGCCTCGTGCACGGCGGCGATGGCGAGGATCCGGTTGACGCTGTGCTCGAGCGCCTCGCGCGGATCGACGCCCTCCGCGTGTGCTTGCAGCCGGAGCAGCGAGGCCACCGTCTGCAGGTTGTTCTTGACGCGATGGTGGATCTCCTGGGCGAGGACGCCGCGCATCACCGCCCGTCCGTGCTCGAGCGCGACGGCGGCGTGGTGGGCGATCGCCTCGAGCAGGGCGCGCTCGTCGTCGGTGAAGGGGGTGTCCCGGTCGGCGACGAGCTCGCCGATCTCGCGCCGCTTCCAGCGCAGCGGCGTGCGCACGGCATGCCCGCCCGGGCGGCCCTCGGGCCACGCGATCCGTCCGTCTTCGAGCACGAGCGCCGCGCCGGTCGCCTGCACCGCGTCCATCGTCGTGCGCACGATCGCCTCGAGCGACTCCTCGAGGTAGAGCGACTCGGAGACCGCCACCGAGATGCGGGCGAGCGCCTCGAGCTCGGCGACGCGGCGCTGGGCGTCGGCGTAGAGCTTCGCGTGCACGATCGACTGCGCGACCTGGCCCGCGATCGCCTGCAGGAGCTCGATCTCGTCGGGCCGGAACTCCCGCGGTCTCCGCGTGCGGACGTTGAGCGCGCCCGCGAGCTGGTCGCGCGCGAGGATCGGGACGGCGAGGATCGACTCGTACTCCGACTCCGGCAGGTTCGGGAACTCCTTCCAGCGCGGGTCGAGGTGGGCGTTCTCGGCGATCGCGACCGGCCGCAGCTCGGCGGCCGCCGCACCGGTGATCCCCTCGCCCGGGCGCAGGCGGGGACGGCGTGTCATCTCGTCGAGCCGCGTGCCGTGCGTGGCGCGGAGGACGAGCTCCCCGCTCCGCTCGTCGTAGAGGTAGACGAAGCACCCGTCGGCCTCGAGCGCGGCGGCGACCTTGTCGGCGACGAGGTGGAGCACCTCCTCGAGATCGAGCGTCGAGTTGACGGCCGCGATCGTCTCGGTCAGGAGGCGCAGGTGGCGCTCGGTCGTCTCCACGCGCCGTATCGTAGGAGCCGCGCCCGTGACGGACACTCTCCTCTTCTTCCACCTGCTCGGCGCCTTCTGCTTCTTCGCGGGCGCGGCCGTCGCGGGCACCCTCCAGCTCGCGGCGATCCGGCGGGAGCGGCCGAGCGAGATCCTCGCCTTCCTGCGTCTCACGCGTGCGGGCGTCGCCCTCGTCGGCATCGGTGCGCTGCTCACGCTCGGCTTCGGGATCGCGCTCGCCGAGCACTACGGCATCGGCTTCTCGCCGGCGTGGATCCAGGCCTCGCTCGGGCTCTGGGCGGCGAGCATGGCGCTCGGCGGCTACGGCGGCCGGACGGCGCGGCACGCGCGCTACCTCGCGGAGCGGCTCGCGGCGGAGGGCGACGCGCCGAGCGCGGAGCTGCGTGCCCTCGTCGCGGCGCGCGGGCCGTTGTGGGCGAGCTACGCGAGCGGGCTCCTGCTCCTCGCCATCCTCGGCCTCATGGTCTGGAAGCCCGCCTGAACCAAGCCTTGTAACAGTCTGTTACTTGCGGGACCGGTTCGATCGGATACGGCCGTGGACGGAATGGAGCGGCCTCCCGAGGCAGTTCGTAACAGTCTGTTACTTGCCGACCTGGCGTTGCCTCCGCGGGGGCCGGCGGCGCATCCGTAATGCCTACGCAGAGGTTCCGGAGCTGCGGATCGCTCGTTTACCGCGCCTGACTACCGGCTTCTACCGATGTGGAGGCCGGCTGCGCGGCGGATCATCAGGACCGGAAAGGAGGCTAGCCATGCGCAGACGTCTCCTGTCGCTTGCGACTGTCGGTGCGGCCATGTTCTTCGGGGCCGTTACGGCGGCCGGGGCGACTCCCCCTGGCTCCTCGTACCAGTGGCAACAGCCCGGCTGTGCGCCGGTTTACACCCCCTGCACGCAACCGCAGCTGTCGATCGCGCCGGCGCCCTCGGAGGGGCTCCGGTTCACGTCGTCCTCGACATACGCCTGGACACAACCGGGGACGGCTCCGGTGACCACACCGGATGCGCAGCCCTGGTAACGGGGAGGGCGGCGGGACCGTCTCCGGACGGTCCCGCCGCCGCATCGAGCGGCTCGCCTAGAGAACGGCGAGGTACTTCTTCATCTCCCAGTCGGTGAGCTGGACGCGGTACTCGTCCCACTCCTTCCGCTTCAGCTCGACGTAGCGGTCGAAGATGTGCGGACCGAGCGCCTTGCGCATCAGCTCCGACTGCGAGAGCTCGTCGGTCGCCTCGCCGAGCGTCTCGGGCAGGGAGACGATGCCGCGCTCGCGCCGCTGCTCCGGCGTCAGGTGGTAGAGGTTCGTCTCCATCGGATCGGGCAGCTCGTAGCCCTGCTCGATCCCCTCGAGCCCCGCGTGTAGCAGCCCGGCGAACAGGAGGTACGGGTTGCAGGCCGGGTCGGGGCAGCGGATCTCGGCGCGCGTCGCCTGCTCCGACCCCGGCTTGTAGAGCGGGATGCGGATCAGGGCGGAGCGGTTCCGCTGCGACCACGCGACGTAGACCGGCGCCTCGAAGCCGGGCACGAGCCGCTTGTACGAGTTGACCCACTGCGCGAAGACCGCCGACAGCTCGCGCGCGTGCCGGAGCTGGCCGGCGATGAATGCCTTGCCGACGTCGGAGAGGTGCCACTTGTCGTCCTCGGCGAAGAAGGCGTTGCGGCCGTCGGAGAAGAGCGACTGGTGCGTGTGCATCCCCGAGCCGTTCTCGCCGAACAGCGGCTTCGGCATGAAGGTGGCGTGGTATCCGTGCTGCTTCGCGATCTCCTTCACCACGAGCCGGTACGTGAGCATGTAGTCGGCCATGTCGAGCGCGCCCGCGTAGCGGATGTCGATCTCGTGCTGTGACGGGCCGACCTCGTGGTGGTGGTACTCGACCGGGATGCCCATCGACTCGAGCGCCCGGATCGTGTCCCGCCGGACGCCGCTCGCGGCGTCGAGGGTCGTCTGGGCGAAGTAGCCGCCCTCGTCGAGCGTCTCGGTGCCGTGCTCGTCCTTGAACAGGAAGTACTCGGCCTCCGGCCCGACGTTGAACGTGTCGAAGCCGAGCGACTGCATCCGCTCGAGCGCGCGCCGGAGCGCGTAGCGGGGGTCGCCGGCGTACGGCTGGCCGTCGGGGGTGACGACGTCGCAGATCATCCGCGCCGCCTGGCCGTCGGGCAGCACCCGGAACGTCTCCGGATCGGGGATCGCCACCATGTCCGACTCCTCGATCGCGTTGAAGCCGGTGATCGACGAGCCGTCGAAGCCCATCCCGTCGTCGAGCGCGCCCTCGACCTCGGTGCGCGTGATCGAGAAGCTCTTGAGGTGCCCTTCGAGGTCCGTGAACCAGAGGAGGATGTCCTCGATGCCGCGTGCCTCGATCTCCGCGAGCACCTTCCTCCGCACCTCCGGGTCGGACGTCGCCCGGTCCCTGCTCTCCACGTAAGCCATTCCTCCTCCTTGAAATGCGAAAAGCCCCGGCCGCCACCAGTGTGGCAACCGAGGCCTCGTCGCCTCGAAACGTTGCGGAAAGTCTACATGTCCGGCAGACGGAGCCCGGGCTACGCTCGAGGCGTGGCTGCTGGATTCAGGGTCGAGCGGCTGCTCGCGCGGCTGGCGGACGGCGTCTCGCGCCGCCGCCGGGCCGTCGTGGCGATCTGGCTGGCCCTGCTCGCCTCGTGCGCCTGGTTCTCCCTCAACCAGACCTCGCACCTCTCCGGCGGCGGCTGGGACGTGCCCGGCAGCCAGTCGCTCGAGGTGGTGCGGTTGCTCGACCGCTTCCCCGGCGTCACGCCCCCGGCATTCACGTTCTTCGTCACGGGCGACAGCCGCGCCGCGGTGCAGCGGCGGCTCGCCGAGATCGTGCCCCGGCTGCAGCGGCTCGAGGGGCTGGGTGCCGGCTCCCCCCGGCTGCTCGACGGCGGCCGCGCCGCGCTGCTGCCGGTCTCCTACCCGAAGGGGAGCTCGCAGTCGATCGACGAGGCGACGCGGCTGCGGCACGAGTTCGTCCAGACGACGAGCTCCGTCCAGACGCGCGTGCTCGGCGAGCCCGCGATCTGGTCGAACTTCCAGGAGGTCGCGAAGCACCAGCTCACCCGAGGCGAGCTGTTCGGCTTCCCGCTCATCCTGCTCATCCTGCTCGCGGCCTTCGGGACTCTCGTGGCCGCGGCGGCTCCGCTCGCTCTCGGCTTCGCCGCCGTCTTCCTCTCCGGAGCAGCCATCTACTGGCTCTCGCTCGTGAGCGAGCTCTCGGTCTATGTCACGAACATGGCCTCGATGATCGGGATCGGCGTCGCCGTCGACTACTCCCTCTTCATCGTCAGCCGCTACCGCGGCGAGCTCGCGGATGGCGCGGACCCGCAGGAGGCGCTGCGGCGCGCGCTCGCGACCTCCGGCAGGGCGGTCGTCTTCAGCGGCGCCACCGTCGCCGTCTCGCTCGCCGGGCTGTTCGCGGTGGACGTGAACGGGATCCGCTCGCTCGCCGTCGGGGCGATCGTCGTCGTCTGCATCGCCGTGCTCGCGGCGGTCACCCTCCTGCCGGCCCTGCTCGCCCTCGCGGGGCGGCGGGTCGACCGGCTGCGCGTCCGGCTGCCCTGGGCGGCCGGCGGCGAGGCAGGCGGGCCCTTCTGGACGGCGTGGGCCGGGCGCGTGATGCGGCGACCGTGGCCGTTCCTCCTCGGCGGAGTGGCCCTGATGCTCCTCCTCGCCGCGCCGCTGCTCGGCATGCAGACGTTCAACCGCGGCCTCAACGAGCTGCCTCCGCACTCGGAGGTGCGGGCGGCGACCGAGCGGGCGATGGCGCTCGCCGGCCCGGGGTTCGCCGCGCCGGTGCACGTGATCGTGCGCCGCGACGCCGCCGCGGTCGCCCGCCGGGTCTCGGCGGTGCCGGGGGTCGTCTCCGTCTCGAAGCCCGTGCGGAGCCGGGGCGGCTCCCGCTGGCTCGTCGATGCGCGGATCGGGGCGCAGCCGGAGTCCGTCCCGGCGAGGCAGATCGTCGCGCGCATCCGCTCGGCTGCGGGCGCCGGGGCGATCCTCGGCGGCTCGACCGTCTTCGACCAGGACGTGGAGCACGCGATCATCGGAGGGCTCTGGAAGATCCTCGTCTTCATCCTCGGCGCGTCGTACGTCGTCCTCCTGCTCCTGCTGCGCAGCGTCGTGCTGCCGCTCAAGGCCGTGCTCATGAACCTGCTCAGCGTCGGCGCCGCCTACGGCGTCCTCGTCGCGGTCTTCCAGTGGGGCTGGGCGGACTGGACCGGCTACCACGCTCCCGGGTACGTGGACACGGTCGTCCCGGCGCTCGTCCTCGCCGTGACCTTCGGGCTCTCGATGGACTACGAGGTCTTCCTCCTCACGCGGATCCGCGAGCGCTGGCTCGTGCACGGCCGGAACGAGCGGGCCGTCTCGGAGGGGCTGGTCCGCTCCGCCCGGACGATCACGAGCGCCGCCGCGGTCATGGTGGCCGTCTTCGCGTCCTTCTCCGCCTCCGGCTCACCGGCCCTCAAGGAGCTCGGCGTCGGCCTCGGCGTCGCGATCCTCCTCGACGCGACGCTCGTCCGGCTCGTGATCGTGCCGGCGGCGATGCGGCTGCTCGGGCAGTGGAACTGGTGGCTGCCGGGCCGGCGGGCCGGGCCTACGCCTGCCTCGTCGGCGCGGGCTTCTCGGGCGCCGCTGTCGTAGAGGCAGGGATCGGGGCGGCCGGCCGCGAAAGCCCCGGGGGATACCGTTCTGCTCCAGCGAGCGTCCCTGCATGTTCCGCAGCCTCGTCGCCGTCTCCGTCTTCGTCGCCACCGTCACCTTCGGGTCGGGGCCCCAGGCTGCGCCCGATTCGAGCCCGGCGTACGTCGCCCCGGCCGGCTCGGGCGCCCTCTTTCTCGTCAGCGGCCACGGCTGGGGACACGGCGTCGGCATGGGCCAGTGGGGCGCCGAGGGCTACGCGCTCCAGTCGTACACGTACCCGCAGATCCTCGCCGCCTACTACCCGGGTACGACGCTCGGGCAGTCGTCGGTCAGCACGATCCGCGTCCTCGTGGCCGACGGCAAGAAGAGCCTGACGATCGCATCCGACCAGCCGATCTCCGTGACCGACGTGAACGGGGTCGTGCACAGCCTCCCCGCCGGGAAGACGAAGCTCACGCCGTCGCTCACGCTGGCGGTCGACGGCAACGCCGCCCAGCCGCTCGCCCCGCCGCTGACGTTCGCGCCGGCGGCCGGGTCGACGCTGACGCTCGGGCGCCCGTACCGGGGCCGGCTGCTCGTCGACGTCGTCCAGGGCAAGCTGCGGGCGATCGACGTCGTCCCGCTCGAGGACTACCTGTACGGCGTCGTGCCGGCGGAGATGTCGTCCTCGTGGCTGCCCGCCGCGCTCGAGGCGCAGGCGGTCGCCTCGCGCTCGTACGCCATCGCGAGCCGCCGCGCCGGCGCCCCGTTCGACGTCTACGGCGACACGCGCAGCCAGGCGTACCTCGGCGTGTCGGCCGAGACGCCCGAGGCGAGCGCCGCCGTCGACGCGACGGCCGGGCAGGTGGTGCTCTACGACGGCCGGGTCGCGACGACGGTCTACTCCTCGAGCTCCGGAGGCTGGACGCAGTCGGCCGCCGACGCGTGGGGCGGGCAGGGAGCCCCGTACCTCGTCTCGGTGCGCGACCCGTACGACACGATCTCGCCCTACCACGACTGGGGCCCCGTGCCGGTGACCGCCGAGGCGCTGGCACAGGCGCTCGGTCTGCCGGGCCAGGTGGAGGATGCGACCGTCACGCCGAATGCGTCCCGCCGCGCCGCCACCCTGTCGCTGACCTCCCTGCAGGACGGGAAGACGAGCACGATCCCGGTGAGCGGCGGGAAGGTCGCCGCCGCGCTCGACCTCCGCTCGACGTGGTTCGGCGTCGGCGTCCTCTCGCTCCAGCCGCCCGGGCCGAACCGGCCGGTGCGCTGGGGGACGAAGGTGACGCTCACGGGCGTCGTCCGCGGCGTCACCGGCGCCGCCGTGCAGACGCGGAGCCGGGGCGTCGCGTGGGCGCAGCTCTCGCCGGTGACGCCGGACCCGCAGACCGGCGCCTTCAGCCTCACCGTGCAGCCGAAGCTCACGACCGACTACCGGCTCGCGACGGTTGCGGACGCGGCCGGGTCCGTGCGTATCCGCGTCGAGCCGCAGGTGCTCCTCTCCTCGGCGACCAGAAGCGGGGTCTCGGGCCGGGCCCGCCCGCGGCTGCCGGGCGCGAACGTGCTCGTGCAGCAGCGGCTGACGGCGGGCTCGCACAAGTGGACGACCGTCGCGCAGGGCACGGTCGGTAGCGACGGGCGCTTCTCGGTCGCCGCGTCGCTGGTGGCCGCTCCGGCCCGGGCCGTCGTCGCTCCCGGCAACGGCTGGTGGCCAGGAGCCTCGACTGCCGCTACCGTGAAGTAGTGAGACTGGGTCTGGCGCTGGTCGCGGCTGGGGCCGCGCTCGTCTTCGCGGCGCCGGCTGCCGCGTTCACGCCGGCGAACGCCTACTACTCGAAGCAGTGGTATCTCGTGCAGGACCACGCCTTCGACGCGTGGCCCACGTGGCCCTCGTCGCTCGAGCCGGTCAAGGTCGGGATCATCGACTCCGGCGTCGACTGCTCGCTGCCGGACCTGCAGGGGCAGATCTACGCCGCGCGCACCTTCGTCGGCGGTGGCTTCTGCAAGGACACCGAGGGACACGGCACGATCGTGGCCGGCGAGATCGCGGCGGCCCTCGGCGCGGGCGGCATCGTGGGCCTCGACCCCTCTGCGCAGCTCGTCGTCGCCAAGGTCGTCGCCGCCGACGGGACGATCCCGCTCCAGGCGGAGGCGCAGGGCATCCGCTGGGCCGTGAACCAGGGAGCGCGGGTGATCAACCTCAGCCTCGGCGGCGTGCGCGATCCCGCCGACCCGAGCCGAGACACGTATTCGAAGCAGGAGGCCGCGGCGGTCGCATACGCGGTCAAGAAGGGCGCCCTCGTCGTCGCCGCCGTCGGCAACTCCGACGACGCCTACACGACGCCGTGGCCGTACGCGAGCTGGCCCGCGGCGCTCCCGCACGTGCTCGGCGTCGGAGCGTTGACCCGCTCCGGCAACGTGCCGGATTTCTCCGACCGCGACCCGATCTACGTCGACCTGGCCGCACCCGGCGTCGGCATCTTCTCGACGTTTCCCAGCGCGCTGACGGCGCAGCAGTCCGCCTGCACTCCGCAGGGATACACCGATTGCGCCTCGGGCGACTACGCGCAGCCGCAGGGAACGTCGTTCTCCGCCCCCCAGGTCTCGGCGGCGGCGGCCGTGCTGCTGGGCATCGACCCGGCGCTGACGAACAACCAGGTCGCGACGCTGCTCGAGCGGAGCGCGGACGACGTGAACGCCTCGACCGGCTGCCTCCTCTGCCCGACCGGGCGCGACCAGTACAGCGGCTGGGGCCGCCTCGACGTGGAGGGCGCCGTGACGCAGCTGACCTCGAGCGCCCCGCTGCCGGCGGCGGACTCCTACGAGCCGAACGACAAGCTCGGTCAGGCCCAGACGCTCTGGGGGAGGACGCGCACCGTGCATGCCTCGCTCGACTTCTTTGACGACCGCTTCGACTACTACCGCGTCAAGCTCGTCAAGGGCCAGCGGCTCCAGGTGCGCGCCGGCGCGCAGTGGCATGGAGCGAGGTTGCGGCTGACCGTCTTCGGCCGCGGGACGCGGACTGCGACCCATCGTCACGGCACGATCCAGCGCGTGGCGAGGTCCGCCGCGGCCCGCTCGGCACCGCACGTCTCCTACAGCGTGGAGAAGACGGGCTGGTACTACGTCAGGCTGCAGGTCAAGCGGCGGGGTGGCGGCGGCTACACGCTGCGGCTGACGAAGCTCCCGCGGAGCCAGCCGACCGGCCGGTAGGCCGTCACTGGTTCTCGAGCAGCTCCTCGTCGGGGACGGGTCGCATGATGCGCGCCGGGTTGCCGACGACGACCACCCCCGGCTCGACGTCCTTCGTCACGACCGCGCCGGCCCCGACGAACGCCTCCTCGCCGATCTCGACGCCCGGCAGGAGGATGGCTCCCCCGCCGATGCGGGCGCCCCGGCGGATCGTCGGCCCGCGCACGAGCTCGTGCCGCCGCTCGGTCCGGCCCATCAAGTTGTCGTTCGTCGTCACGACGCACGGCGCGATGAAGACCTCGTCCTCGAGCGTCGAGTAGGCCGTGATGTACGCCTCGGCCTGGATCTTCGTCAGGGCGCCGATCGTCGTGTCGTTCTCGACGAGCGAGCCCCGGCCGATCACGACGTCGTCGCCCACGGCGACACGCTCCCGCACGCACGACTGGTCGCCGAGGATGACGCGCGCCCCGATCTTCGCCCCGGCGAAGACGACCGCGCCGGTCGAGACGATCGTCCCGTCGCCGATCTCGGCGGGCGGCTGGGGCTCCCGCTTCGCGGTCGAGCGGGGCGAGAGCGACGGCTGCTTGCCGACGACGGCGTGCTCGAGCACCTTCACGCCCTCCCCGAGCACGGTGCCCGGGTGGACGACCGCCGTCGGGTGGATCTCAGCCACGCAGGCTCTCCGTCAGCAGCTCGAGCGCGCGCACGACCTCGAGCCCGTCGTGCATCTCGCGCCCGTCCCAGCCCTCCTGGACGAGCCGCACGAAATGCTGGCACTCGAGCTTGAGCGGCTCCGCGTTCGAGAGCTTGGGGCTGAAGATGTCGCCCGTCCGCGTCCGCCACTCCCCGTACGTCTCGGACGGCTGCTCGGGCGCCTTGTCGTAGACGGTGATCTTCCGCTCGAGCTCCATGTCGTCGAAGACCGCCATCCGGTCGCGGCCGACGACGGTGAGCCGTCGCATCTTGTGCGGGTCGAGCCACGAGAGGTGCATGTGCGCGATCTTCCCCGACGCGAAGCGGAGGTAGCAGAAGACGACGTCCTCGACGCCCTCGTTGAGGAAGGCGTGGCCGTGCGCGGCCGCCTCGACGATCTCCTCGCCGATCAGGTAGAGGATGACGGAGAGGTCGTGGACGCCGAGCGACCAGAGCGCGTTCTCGTCCCGGCGGATCTTGCCGAGGTTCTGCCGGTTCCCGTAGACGACGAGCACGTCGCCGAGCTCGCCGGTGTCGACGAGGTCCTTCAGCTTCTGCACGGCCGGGTGGTAGAGGAGCAGGTGCCCCGGCATGAGCACGAGGCCGCGCTCCTCGGCGAGCGAGACCAGCTCCTCCATCTCGGCGACGTGCATCGCCGGCGGCTTCTCGACGAAGACGTGCAGGCCCGCGGCAAGGGCGCTGCGGGCCAAGGAGTGGTGCGTCGGGACGGGGGTGGCGATCACGACGGCCTCGAGGTCGCCCGAGGAGATCATCTCCTCGAAGTCGCCGGTCACCCGGGCGCCCGGATAGCGGCGCGAGAACTCCTCCTGCAGCGCCTCGCTCGCGTCGCAGAGCCAGACGAGGTCGGTGAGGTCGTCGAAGTTGCGGGCGAGGTTCCGGCCCCAGTAGCCGAGCCCGACCTGGCCGACGCGGAGCTTCTGCTCCGGGGAGCTCATAGCTTGTACACGTGCTCGGCGGCGGTGCCCTTCGCGCCGGTCGCGTTGCGGAGGTCGACGACGAGCCGGGCCTCGTCGAGGAGCCGGTCGTAGTCGACCGCCGCGTGGTCGGTGACGACGACGACGCAGTCGTAGCCGTCCGGCTCGTACGGGACGGACTCGAGCTCGAACCCGTGCTCGGAGACGCGGGGCACGTGCGGGTCGTGATACGAGACCTCGGCGCCGGCGTTGCGCAGCAGCGAGAGGAGCTTCAGCGCCGGGGACTCGCGCAGGTCGCCGATGTTCGCCTTGTACGCCACCCCGAGGAGGAGGATCCGCGAGCCCTTCATCGCGCGCTGCGCGTGGTGGTTGAGCGCCTGCGAGACGAGCGAGCGGCAGAAGTACGGCATCTCCTCGTTCACCTTGCCGGCGAGCTCGATGAACTCCGTGTAGAAGCCGAACTCCCGCGCCTTCCACGTGAGGTAGAAGGGGTCGACGGGGATGCAGTGGCCGCCGAGGCCCGGGCCGGGGCTGAAGCGCATGTAGCCGAACGGCTTCGTCGCGGCCGCGTCGACGACCTCCCAGATGTCGATCCCCATCCGGTCGCAGAGGATCGCGAGCTCGTTGACGAGCGCGATGTTGACCGAGCGGAAGATGTTCTCGAGCAGCTTCGTCAGCTCTGCCGCCTCGGGACTCGACAGCTCGTGCACGGTGTCGACCGCCCGCCGGTAGACGGCCGCGGCGCGGCGTGCGCATTCGGGCGTGATCCCACCGAGCACCTTGGGCGTCGTCTTCGTCGTCCAGTCCTCGCGGCCGGGGTCGACGCGCTCGGGCGACATCGCGAGGAAGAAGCCCTCGCCGGCCTTCAGGCCCGAGCCTTGCTCGAGGATCGGCTGCAGCAGCTCGCGGGTCGTGCCGGGCCACGTCGTCGACTCGAGCACGACGATCTGGCCCTCCCGCAGCACCGTGGCGAGGCGCTTGGCCGCACCCGCCACGATCGAGAGGTCGGGCTCGCGCTGGCGCGAGAGCGGGGTCGGGAGCGCGATCAGGATCGCCTCGGCGCCCGCGAGCTCCTCGTAGCTCGTCGTCGCCCGCACGAGGCCGCGCTCGACGAGCGGCGCGAGGCGCGTGCCCGGCACGTCCTCGATGTGCGACTCCCCGCGGTTGAGGCCGGCGACCACCTCGTCGAGCACGTCGACGACGACCACCCGGCAGCCGGCCTCGGCGAAGGTCGCTGCGAGCGGCAGGCCGACGTAGCCCGCGCCGACAACAGCTATGTCGTAGGAGGCGGCCTCGCTCATGCCGCGGCAAGGCTAGCTGCGACCCGTTCGGCGGCGTGCCCGTCGCCGTAGAGGGGCGGCAGGTGCCCGGGCATCCGAGCGGCGCCGACCGCGGCGGCGAGCTGCCCGGGGTCGTCGTCGACGAGGACGTTCGCCCCGAGCTCGACCGTGTCGACCCACTCGGTGGACGGTCGCGCCGTCACGCACGGCACGCCGTACCAGTACGCCTCCTTCTGCAGGCCGCCCGAGTCGGTGACGAGGACGCGCGCCTGCGAGACGAGTGCCGCCATGTCGAGGTAGCCGAGGGGCGCGAGGACGGTGACGTTCGCGGGTACCGCCCCGAGCACGGAGCGGGTGCGCGGATGGGCCGGGAAGACGACGGGCTCCTCGATCCGGCCGAGGCCGTCGACGATTCGCGCCAGCCGCTCGGGCCGGACGTTCGCGGCCCGGTGGACGGTGGCGACGACGTACCCGCCCGGCTCGAGGTCGTGCCGGGATAGGACCTGCGAGCGCTCCCGTGCGATCGGCGCGAGCCGGAAGCACGCGTCGGCCATCACGTCCCCGACCACCTCGATCCGGCCGCCGACGCCCTCGGCGAGCAGCGTCTCGCGCGACCGCTCGTCGGGGCAGAGCAGGAGTGCGGCCCCGGCATCGACGGCGATCCGGTTGTGCTCCTCGGGCATCGAGAGGTCGCCGCTGCGCAGGCCGGCCTCGACGTGCGCGGCCGGAACGCCTGCGTCGGCGGCCGCCTCGGCGCCCGCGAGGGTGGAGTTCGTGTCCCCGAAGACGAGCGTCCAGTCGGGCCGCTCACGGGCGAGCACCTCCGCGATCCGCGGGCGCATCGTCCCGGCGTCGGCGGTGTGGAGGTCGAGGCGGTACCGGGGCTCGGGCAGCCCGAGCTCCTCGTAGAAGACGCCGGACAGCTCGGGATCCCAGTGCTGGCCGGTGTGGAGGCCGATCTCCTCGATCCCCGCCTCGCCGAGTGCCGCCGAGACGGGGCCGGACTTGATGAACTGTGGCCGGTTGCCGACGACGGTCAGGACCTTCACGACCGCGAGGCTACAGCGGCCGCGCCGCAGCCTCGGTCAACTCGCGTTCGAGCTCGGTCTCGCGTCTACCAGAGCGAAGCGGCGATCTCGCCGCCGTGTAGCGTCTGAGGACTGCAGGTGGCCATCAGTTCCGCGAACGCCGCGAAGTCGCCCCACGACGCCTGCGCCTGCTGCCAGTGGTCGGCGATCCCGTCCGGCGACTCGTAGATCTCGTTCAGGACGTAGCGCGTGTTTCCGGTCGGCTCCGAGCCTGGATCGAGCGCATTCGTGAGTTCCGGCCCCTTGGCGAAGTTGTAGCTGAGCAGCGCCTTGCTTCCTTCGCGGTGGTGCGTCTCCGCCATCCACGCGGCGTGGCTGGCGATCAGACGGTCGAACTCGCCGACCTGGTCCGGAGTCGCGACGCATGTGATCAACAGCTGGATCTTCCCTTTGTCGGCCATCTGCGGCCCTCCTTCGGGAGTACGGCGCTCGGCGGAGGATGGACGTGCGTAGGCTCGCCGACCGCTCTTTGACCGAAACCACCGTCTCACAGCTTCGTGCGGCCGGTCAATACGCGCCGTCAGGTGCGGGTGCTGGTGCTGCATCACGTCCGGTCTTAGGCGTCAGACCCCGAACGGCTCGCGGCCGCCGCCGCACGGTTCCGCGATCTCCGGATTCCGTTCGGGCAGGCGGTTGCGCTGCTCGAGCACGGCGAGCTCACCGGGGGCGAGGCGACGCTCGCCGAAGCGCGCGAGATCTTCGAGCGACTCCAGGCGGCGCCGTGGCTGCAGCGACTCGACGCCGCCCGGTCAGGTGCGGCCGCCGGGATGCCGGCCTGACGACGCGGCCCTGTTCCGGGTCTCAGCCGGTGTAGACGGCGGTGAAGCCGCTGGCGGTGAGAGGCGTGGGCAGGGAGACCGTGACGCCGTTCTGGATGATGCCGTCGGCGCCGGCCTGGGTCAGGTCCGGGGCGGCGTTGTTGACCGACAGGCTGCCGAAGGCGACCGTGCCGTAGTCGGCCAGGGGAACGAGCGAGCAGGTCGTCGATGTGCATTCCGCGTAGGCCTCGACGATCCACTCGGCCGTGTAGCCGCCCGAGTAGGAGATGGGCGAGCCGCTGCCCTCCTGCTGGTACCAGGTGCTCGGGTCGGAGTCGAGCCTCGTTCCCCAGTAGGCGTGCCCGTAGATCATGATCATCATCCCCGAGATTCCCCTGCTCAGGTCGTCGACTCTCGTGACCCAGCTCCCGTCGCTCGCCTGGTAGACGGATGCCTGGATCGCGTCGCCCGGGGAGACCGACATCGTGGTGAAGGGGATCTCCGGAAGCGGTGGAACCTTCTCCCACCAGGCGACGTTGTCGACCTGGACGCCACCGGAGCAGTCGCTCTGGATTCCCGTCTGCAGGAGGTCGCCCGAGGAGCTCCCGTCCGGCAGGTAGCTGCCGCCGATCCCGACCCAGGTCGACTCGCCGGCGTCGGGCGTCTTGGTGCAGTCGAGGGTCGGCACCGTGAAGGTGCCCGACACCTGGGTGACGAGGCTGCTCGAGTCGATCTCCCAGCCGGACCAGTTCGAGCTCGGGGTGAACGACGGCGCCTGCCGGGTCAGGGTGGTGCTCGCCGTCGCCTGGCCGCTTGCGCCGGAGGCCGTGAAGGTCACGCTCCACTGCGCCGCCGTGAGCGAGCCCGGCACCGTGACCGGCGTGCTCCCGCTGCAGGGGACCGGGAGCGGGTTGCTGTCCGACCACAGCGGCGCGCTGGCCGTGAGGGCACAGCTCGTCGCGTTCGTCGACGAGTAGGTGAACGTGACGTCGCCGCCCGTCCAGGACAGGGACGGCGTGCTGACGGTGAGCGAGGCGGTCGGCAGCTGGGGCGGCGGCTGCGCTGCCCCGGCCTCGGTCAGCCGCACCTTGCGGTACACGGAGCGGTGGTGAGCTCCGATCGCCTTGACGGCGTAGGTCAACCGCACCTGCGACGTGTACGGGTTCGGGATCGCGGGGATCAGCACGCTCGCCCCGCCGCGCTTGCACGAGACGGTCCTGTACGCCCGGAGGCGCTCGCGCGGCTTCGGCTGCCGGAGGAACGTGCAGCGCCTCGCGTTCCGCACCCGCACCGTCACCCTCACGGCCAGGCCCCGCGCGGGCAGGACGTGCTTCGAGTGGGTGACCTTCAACGAGTGGATCACCGGACGCTTCGGTTTCGCGGCGTGCGCGGCGGCGGCCACGCCCGGGACCGCGAGCAGGATGGCGAGGGAGACCGCGACGCTCCCCGCCGCGGCGATCACGCCCCGTTCCGCTCGCACGATCTTCGACACCCCATGAGTGAGACGAGCGCGTGGCCGCTTAGTTGGTGGAGCTGCCTGTGGCCGGCGCTCGCGTCAGTGCCCGGAGGCTCGCCACGGTGGGAAGAATCCCGCGGTCGAGTCCGTGCCGGCGAGGCGCTCGTAGCGGCCCCTGTCGTGCACGAGCTTCGCGATGTGGAACGGCTGCGGCTGGGTGCCCGGGTCGAACCGGTGCTTGAACACGAACAGGGTCGACGTGCTGTCGCTTCCCAGGCCTCCGCCGAGGTGGAAGCCGCTCATCCCGCGCGACTGGGCCCATTCGGCCGCTGCCTGGAAGCAGCGGGTGGAGGCCCCGCTCGTGCGGCCGGCGTCGCTCGTGGCGCCCAGGTGGTAGTGGAGCCATGGGCCCTGCGAGAAGCACAGCAGGCCGGCGGCCAGCGCGCCGTCCGGCAGCCGTCCCTCGACCAGGAGGAGACCGAGCTCCTCGCCTTCCGCCCGGAGCGCCTCCCAGTACGCGGCGGGGAAGAAGTAGAAGGGGTCCGCCCCGCGGCGAAGCATGGTCAGGCGGTACAGCTCGCCGAACTCGTCGAGGTCGGTGGGCCGGGTGACCACCCGCACCTCGAGCCCGGCCCGGTCGGCCCGGCGGGCGGCTCTGCGATGGTGCGCGTGCATCAGCCCGAAGAGATCGCGTCCCGCCGTGACGTCCCACGCCACGGTGTGCCCGAGCGGGACGAGCTCCGCGGTGGGCGGCACGAGCCGGGCGTTGCCGAGCAGCGGGTGCAGACGGAGGAACGTGGCGACGACGCCGTTGGTGCGAGCCCACGTGTCGAAGGCTGCGCCGAACCCCTCGGCGGCGTGCCCGGAGAGCGCGACGGGGCCGCCGTAGCCGTACGGGCTGGTGGCGTCCCAGCCGCTGCCGTCGGGCAGCGGGCGCAGGAGCAGGGGGAGGACGAGGTCACCGCGCCCGCCGGCGTAGTGCAGGAGGACCGGCACGGCCAGCGTCGGCTCGAGCAGGGCGGAGACGCGGTGGTACGCCACCTGTGTGTAGGTGTCCAGGCCGCCGAGATCCCGCAGGAGCGCGTCCCACTCCTCGGCCGGGACGACCCGCACCCCGCCGACCGCCGAGAGAGGAGCCGGCGCCGGCGTGAGCGGCCGCACAGCGGTCGTGGCCACGGAGAGCGGGCTCGTGCTCACGGTGCTCGCCGACTCCCCGAGCGGTGGTGCCTCGCGGAGTCGCAGGCCGATGCGCAACGACCGGGCGATCGAACGGGGAGTGACCACCGGCGTCCCCGTGGCGAGAGTCCGCATCAGAGGGCCGCCTCTTCCGTGTCGGGCGCGGGACTCCTCCGGGAGATCCGCCGATGGAGGGAGAAGGCCGCTCATGACGGCCGTGGCGAGAGCGACGAGAGCTGCCCGTAGCAAGGCAACGGAGCCTAGGCGGGCGTTCGTGAGGGCCGGGTTAAGGTTCTGTCGAGCCGGGCGCGGCCGTATGGGCAGGTGCGGAGACCCCGCTCCCCGGCCGGGCGTGTCCGAGATGGGCCGTGCAGGGATCGAACCTGCGACCTTGGGATTAAGAGTCCCCTGCTCTACCAGCTGAGCTAACGGCCCGCGGCGGGCCATTGTAGCCCCGTCCGCGAGAGCGAACGCCGCACCGGCGGAGCCGTCGCATCAGTCCGGACGGACGGAGGCCCCGCCGACGCGGCGCGGAGCTGAGGGCGAGTCCCCGCAGGGCGCGGCGGGCAGAACCTCTTACGACGGGAACGGGAAGACAGATGACATCGGTATCGGACGCGATGTCTGATTCGTCCGTGAGGGACCTTCCCCTGACGGCCGCGAGAAGCAGTCCGACTCCGAGTCCCATGTCCCCTTAGGGGGGCGGGAGCAACAACGGGAGACCGACGCTTGGAGATTCGGCCCTCGTCTCTTTCGTCTAGGCTCCAGACCGGATGCGCAGGGGCTCCATCGTCGCCCTCCTGGGGATCGGATTGCTTGCAGGCGGAGTGGCCGCTGCGGTTGCGCTCCTCCTGCCCTGGCTGCCGGTCGACGCCTCACGCCAGGCGGGGCGCATCGACTTCGTCTTCTGGTTCGTGATCGCGATCTGCATCGCGATCTTCGCCATCGTCGCCGCGGTGATGATCTACGCCATCCTCCGCTTCCGCGCCCGGCCCGACGACCACGAGGACGGTCCGCCGATCCACGGGCACACGGGCCTCGAGATCGTATGGACGCTCGTCCCGTTCGTGCTCGTCACTGCGATCGCGATCGTGAGCGGCGTCGTCCTCTCCCGCAACGACGCCGAGGCGACGAACACGCTCCACGTCAACGTCACCGCCCAGCAGTTCGAGTGGACGTTCAGCTACCCGGACGCGAACAACGCCTCGAGCCCGGTGCTGCGGCTGCCGGCCGGGCGCTCGGTCGAGCTCGACATGCGCTCGCTGGACGTGATCCACGCCTTCTTCGTGCCGCAGTTCCGGACGAACGAGGACCTCGTGCCCGGCCTCGTCACGCACGTCCACATCACGCCCGACCGCGTCGGGACCTTCCCGCTCATCTGCAACGAGCTGTGCGGGCTCGGGCACGCGCTCATGCGCACGGAGGCGATCGTGATGAAGCCGGCGGCGTTCGACGCGTGGCTGAAGCAGCAGCAGCAGGCGACGGGAGGCAGCGCCGGCGGCGGTGGTGGCGGCGGCCAGGCTGCCCCGAGCGGCCTGTCGGTCTTCAAGGCGAACAGCTGCTCGAGCTGCCACACGCTGACGGCGGCGGGTGCGACGGGGACGATCGGGCCCGACCTCGACAAGCTCGTCGCCTACGCGAAGCAGGCGAAGGCGGCTCCGCTCGCCGCGTTCGTGCGCCGGTCGATCATCGATCCGAACGCGTACATCCAGCCCGGCTATCCGAAGAGCACGATGCCGCAGACCTTCGGGCAGACGCTCTCGACGCCCGAGCTGAACGCGCTCGTCCAGTTCCTCGTCCAGGCGAGCGAGAAAGCGAGCAAGGGGTGAATCCGAGTTGACGACGACCGCTTCGACGTCCCATGACACCCGGCAGGCGGCTCCGCCCGGCGGCGGCTGGCACCGGCTCCTCAGGGGAGGGCTCCTTCGTGCCGTCTGGATGACGCCGCTCTTCGGCGGGATCGGGTTCGGCCTCGTCGTCCTCGCCCGCTGGGCCGGCCACTGGCATCCGCTCCTCGCCACCGACCCGCTCGTCCTCGTCGCCGCGCTCGTCACCGCGCCGGTCGGCTTCCTCGCCGGCATCGGCGCCTTCGACTACTGGGTCTACTACGCGCTCGGCTACCCGACGCGGGCCGAAGACCACTCCGGCCACGGCGCGCGCAGCTGGCGGGACTACTTCCGCGTCAACACCGACCACAAGGTGATCGGCGTCCAGTACCTCGTCACGACGGTGATCTTCTTCCTCGCCGGCGGCATGCTCGCCCTGCTCGTCCGGGCGGAGCTCGCGAAGCCGGGGACGCAGTACTTCGACCCGCAGACGTACAACGGCCTCTTCTCGGTGCACGCCTCGCTCATGATCTTCCTCTTCGTGATCCCGGCCTTCGCCGGGCTCGCGAACTTCGTCGTGCCGCTCATGCTCGGCGCGGCGGACATGGCCTTCCCGCGCCTGAACGCGCTCTCGTTCTGGCTGCTGCCGATCGCCGGGATCATGATGGTCAGCTCCTTCTTCATGCCGGGCGGCGCGTTCGCCTGCGGCTGGACGGGCTACGCGACGCTCTGCTCCGACCACCAGCCGATCGGCGCGATCTTCTTCAACCAGGGCGTGCAGTGGGCGGGCGCGTCGTCGATCATGACCGCCCTCAACTTCCTCGTCACGATCATCACGATGCGCGCGCCGGGGATGACGTTCTGGCGCATGCCGCTGCTCGTCTGGGCGAACTTCACGACCTCGCTCCTCGTCGTGATCGCGACGCCGTTCATCGCGGGGTCGCAGTTCTTCTCGATGTTCGACCACGTGATGCACACCGCGTTCTTCAACCCGGTCGGCGGCGGCTACCCGCTCGGGTACCAGCACATCTTCTGGTTCTACTCGCACCCGGCCGTCTACATCATGATGCTGCCCGGCTTCGGGATCATGAGCGAGGTCATCGCCGTCTTCAGCCGCAAGCCCGTCTTCGGCTACCGGCTGATGGCGCTCTCCCTGATGGCGATCGTCGTGCTCGGCTTCTCGGTCTGGGCCCACCACATGTTCACGAGCGGCATGTCGTCGTGGATCCGCACGCCGATGATGGTCACGACGCTCCTGATCGCCGTCCCGACCGGGATCAAGGTCTTCTCCTGGCTCGCGACGATGTGGGAGGGCAAGCTCCACTTCCGGACGCCGATGCTGTTCGCGCTCGGCTTCCTCTCGATGTTCGTGATCGGCGGCCTCTCGGGCGTGATGCTCGGCGCCGTCCCGATCGACATCCACGTGACGGACACGTACTTCGTCGTCGCGCACATCCACTACGTGCTCTTCGGCGGCTCGGTGTTCACGATCTTCGCCGGGATGTACTACTGGTTCCCGAAGATGACGGGCCGCATGTACAACGAGCGGCTCGGGAAGCTCCACTTCTGGCTGACCTTCGTCGGCTTCAACCTCACCTTCTTCCCGATGCACATCCTCGGCACGGAGGGGATGATCCGGCGCGTCGCCGACTACCCGCCGAAGTTCGCCGACCTCAACATGTTCATCTCGCTCGCCTCGTTCGGGCTCGGCGCCTCGGTGATCGTCTTCCTCTACAACATGATCACGAGCTGGCGCTTCGGCGAGATCGCGCCTGCGAACCCGTGGCGCGCGATGACGCTCGAGTGGCAGGTCACCTCGCCGCCGCCGACGTTCAACTTCGACGAGATCCCGCAGGTCGTCGGCTCGCCGTACGAGTACGGCGTCCCCGGGGCCCAGCACGCGGTGCTCGCGCCGTCCAGGGATCGCGAGCACGAGAAGGTGCCGGTCTGATGCACGTCCTCGTGGTGGCCAACGAGACGGTCGACGCCCAGACGCTGCGCGAGGCGCTGCGGGCGCGCGGCGACGATCTCCACGTCACGGTCGTCTCGCCCGTGAACGAGCCCCAGCGCGGCTACGTCGTGTACAAGGACACGCGTCATGCGTCGGCGAGGCGGCGCCTCGAGCGCGCCCTCGGCCACCTGCGGGAGACCGGGGTTCCCGCCGACGGCTACGTCGTCGAGGCGGATCCCGCCGCCGCCGTGCGGGACGCGCTCGCGCAGCTCGAGCCCCCGGTGGAGGAGATCCTCGTCTCGACGCATCCGCAGGAGAAATCCGGTTGGCTCCGGCGCCACGTCGTCGACCGGATCCGCAGCGCGGCCGGTGACGTGCCGGTCGAGCACCTCGTCTCGGACGGGGCCGGCCCGGAGGAGGCGAACGTCCTCGTGATCGCGAACGAGACGGTGCTCGGCGAGCCGCTCCTGCAGAAGATTCGCGAGCGGGCGAAGGTGAGCCCGGCGAGCTTCCTCCTCGTCTGCCCGCAGAGCGATCCGGCCGTCCATGCGCACCCCGAGGCCGAGCGGCGCCTGAAGCGCGCTCTGGCGCAGCTGCGCGGCGAGGGGATCGACGCGCACGGCCAGGTCGCGCATCCCGATCCGTTCAGCGCGGCGATGGAGGTCGTGCACGACGAGCGGACGGACGAGATCGTCGTCTCGACGTTCGAGCCGCTCAGCTCCGGCTGGCTGCGCAAGGACCTCGTCGAGCGGCTGCGCAAGGAGACGGGGCTCCCCGTCGAGCACGTGATCGTCGCCAAGGTCGCGGAGGTGCCGGCGTGAGCTCGTACTCGCACGCCGCCGAGTCCCTGCCGCACGAGGGCGAGCACCACGGGCCGCCCGAGCCGCACTACAGCTCGCGGATCATGCCGGCCACCCTCGGCATGTACCTGTTCATCGCGTCGGAGATCATGCTCTTCGGCTCGTTCTTCACGGCCTACTTCTTCGTCCGGGTGGTGAACGGGACGCCGTGGCCGACGCCGCCGTACCACATCCCGCTGTTCGTCGCCACGATCAACACGTTCATCCTGATGACGTCGAGCGCGACCATGCACTGGGCGACGCAGGCGATCAAGCGCGGCAACGTCTGGGGGATGCGCGCCGGGCTGCTGCTGACCTTCCTGATGGGCTCCGCCTTCCTGATCTCGCAGATCTACGAGTACATGCGGGCCGGCTTCAACACGTCGAACGGCGCCTTCGCGACGATCTTCTTCTGCCTGACGGGCCTGCACGGCTGCCACGTGTTCGTCGGCCTCACGATCCTGCTCTTCATGACGATCCGGGCCTTCCGCGGCCACTTCTCGGCGGAGGAGCATCACGGCGTCGAGATCGGCGGCATCTACTGGCACTTCGTCGACGTGATGTGGATCGTCGTGTTCACGACGGTCTACATTCTCTGACCTCGGGTAGGCGGGGGGAGATGCGCAACCCGCTCCGTAGCGAGGCCGAGGCGTTCCGCTTCCTCGTCGTCGTCGTGGTCGGCGCCGCGTTGATCGTCGCCGCCTCCTACGGGAACACGTGGGCGGGGGTCGCGGTCGCCGTCCTCGTGTTCGCGGCTCTCGGCCGCTGGCTGATGCGCTGACGGAGGCCGGCAGTGCGGGTCGCGAGCCCGGTCAGCCGAGCGCGATCCGGTAGCGGACGTCCACGGCTCGAGCTCCCTGCCACTCGTGCTCGCGGCGTCCGCTGTCGAGGCTCCAGCCCTCCCGCTCGTAGAAGCGCCGCGCCCGCGGATTCTCCTCGAGCACCCAGAGGATCGCGGTAGCGAAGCCGTCCCTCCCTCAGACCCTCGAGCACGGCGCGCAGCAGCGCGGGACCGGAACCGCTACCCCAGGCCTCCGGCAGCGCGTAGATCGCGTACAGCTCGCCCTCGTCCTCCATGTCTCCGCTCGCGCCGGCAGTTGCGAATCGTGTACCTCCGCGATCGCCGCGGCGTCCTCGGGACGCGCGGGCCGGACGCGCATGCGCCCTACTTGCCGGCCGAGGAGGTGACGTACTTCGCGACCGCCTGGATCTGCGCGTCGCTCAGCTTCCCCGAGAACGGCGGCATGACGGCGCCGCCGTTCGTGACCTGGCGGACGACGATCGCGAGCGTGAGCTTCGACGCGAGCTGGTCGAGGTTCGGCCCGATCGTGCCGTGCGTTCCGGCGGCCGCGAGCGTGTGGCAGCTCGCGCACTCGCCCTTGAAGATCGCCTCGCCGTTCGTGCCGAGGCTCGACGGTGAGACCGACTGCGTATAGCCGCTCACTCCGGCGACGGAGGCGACGTAGGCGGCGACGTCGATCGCGTCCTGGCCCGTGACGAGGTTCGCCGGCATCTGCGTCTGCGGCGTGAGCTTCTTCCCCGTCGTGTACGTCGCGAGCGGTCCCGAGCCCAGCCGGATCTGGTCGAGCACGACGTTCTCGATCGAGCTGTCCGGGTAGCCCTGCTTCCGGTCGGCGGCGAAGGCGTTGTCGAGGTTCGGGCCGATCGTGCCGCTCGCGGCCGCCGCCGCGAGCGTGTGGCAGCTGGCGCAGTTCGCGGTGAAGAGCTTCTGCCCGTTCTGCGTGTCCGGATGCTGGGCGCCGCTCACGACTCCGCCCGTGCCGCAGCCGGCGGCGAGCAGCGCCGCCGCCGCCAGCCAGATGCCCCAGACCCCGACCCGGTACGCCCGCCTCAACCTTGCGGAACTCCGATCGCCGACACGGCCTCGTCACGCGTGGGATAGATCGTGAAGACCTTGTCGAGGCCTGTGATCTCGAAGATCTTCGTGATGTTGCGGTCGCTGCAGACGAGCGAGAGCTGCCCGTCGTTCGTGCGCAGTCGCTTCACGCCCCCGACGAGGACTCCGAGCGTCGTCGAGTCGATGAAGGTCGTGCCGCTGAAGTCGACGACGATCTCCTTGGCGCCCTCGCCGATCACCTCGAGCAGCTGCTGCTTGAACTCCGGCGCCGTGTAGAGGTCGACCTCCCCCTTGAGCGAGATCACGTACGTGTCGCCGCTGAGCTGCTCGGTCTTGATGTCGAAGTTCATGCGCGCATCCCCCCGAATTCGCTCGCCGACCCTTCCTGACGGGCCGGTCGCGCGAGAGTCTATCCACCCGCTCGCTCGGGCGAAGCGCTTCGCGCTTCGCCCGGAAAAGAAGGAACTCCGCGCGCCCGAGAGCGCGGTCTCGGGCGCGCTCCGTGCTGTAAGAGCTTGCCTGGGCTGGGGAGGATCGAGCGCCAGGTCGGGTGTCGCGTGGGGGCAGGCCGCCTGCGGCGGCGTGTCCGCCCGCGACGGTTTCGG